>CAZNYH010000062.1:0-12706 GCA_964577235.1 uncultured archaeon
TATTATTATGTGGCTCCAGAGTATATAAAATTTAATAATCAAACATTTGAGTCAATTAAGGAAATTACTTTATGTTATATAAATAAACAATCCTATATAGCTTCTAAAATAAGCAACATGATTAATGGTTTTTTAACTTTAAATGAAATAAAAACTATTAGAAAAAAAGTCTTAAATGAGTATAGAATTGCAAATTATTTAAAAGAAAAAGATTTCTTTAAGAAAGAAGGAAAATCTCTTTTAGAAGAGTTACATCCAATAAAGAAAAATCTCTTTTTGATTTTGAGTTATAAGTTTTTTGCTTTGAATACATCAACCCTATTATTTCATATATAAAACCATTAAAAACACTAACTCACAACTACTCTATACAAAACTGTATATTATATACTAAAGTAGAAAATTAAAATTTTTGTTTATTAACCATATTATGTTAATAAACAAAAATCGCAGAAAAATATACTAAATCTCTTCATTTTTAGCTCGTTTATTAACTTTGGTTTATAAACGTATAAACGTCATAAACATTCGTTTATTAAGTTAATAAACCTTTATTTTTTAAAATAAAACATACCTAAAACCCTTATTTTTAACGTTTATGGTTTATGGTTTATAAACAACTCTGCAAATTTTTGAAAAAATTTAATATTATTTTATATAAGAGATAGCACACTAATTAGTGTGCAACATGATTATATATAAGCGTAAAAAATTAAATTTTTGTCAATTATTTTTAAAAATCAATTGACATAAAACTAAAATAAAAACCACTTTTTCTATAAAAATAACAAAGTCAATTGATTTTCATCAATTGACGAATTGACGCAATTGATTTTTGTCAATAAAATCAATTGACTTTATTTATTTTTAAAATAACTCGCAAAAATTCCTTTTTTATAACGTCAATTGTCAATTATCAATTGACGAAAAAACGCCTTTTTTTATAAAAAATAATATATAATACATATAACGTAAAAACACCTTTTTATAAAAATAGGGGTTATATAAAGGTTTTTATGGGGTTTAACTTAGATTCTTGAGTTGTCGGACAATTGTCGGACAAATCTAAGAATTTCCTCTACCACTTTGATATAACGATAATATCGTTATAATATTATTTTGATATATATTAGGTTCGAATTTCGAACCTTTAAAATAATATATGCCATAATTAGAAACAAGGTTGAAATTTTTGGTAGGAATCTTACTCTAAATTTTTAGGTTTCAGGTATTTAAAACCTTCAAAAATCACATTCTTACTCATTCCTACTTAATTCTTACAGTTTTTGTAGGAATCTTTCTTTTGTTAGTAGGAATCCAAGTAGGAATTTAGTAGGAATGAGTAAGAATTGAAAAAATCAAACTTTTGACTAGGTAAAATCTTAAAAATCGAAGTAAGATTCCTACCAAAAATTTACAACCCTTCTTCTTTTTATTATTAAGTATATAGTACGAGTAGCCTTTAAATGTGGTGTTGTTTCTATCTCTATGTTGGGAGTCTGTGGGTTTTCATCTTACTTCTTCTTTAAATTTTGAGCAATTGTTACCAATTACATTCTGTGAATAACTTTGTTTAAATTTTGTAGTGTTGTTTAAAATACTGATTAAAAAACTTAAAAGTATCGAAATGACACAAACAAAAATAAAACTAATTACTAAAAAACTAAGAAAATTACCATTCAAAAATATTTTTACAGAGTTTTGGTTCCAAAAACATGTAGTCATTAAATCTAAGAAAGATTTAACTTTCCAAGCCTTCTTCGTTTTGCCATAATATTTTAAAATTTTGTGGCTGTAAACTTTGAGAGCCGAGTTTTTTATACTAGAAAGTTCTTTCTTTTTAATTTTTGTATTTAAACAATAATTTAAGGATTTTTCTATATAATATTTGATATTAGAAGGGATAATTTCTGCTTTTATTTTAAATTTCCAACCATTCTCATTACAGATCTTTTTAGATAACTCTTTATATATCTTGAAAGATTTTTCAACTAATTTTTCACATTCTTCTTCTGGAATCTCGTTTATGTTAGCTAAATGTTTTAAAGATTCTTTATACTTACCTATTTTTGTTGCTTTTCCTATGTGTTTAGCATTATGGCATTTCTCACAGAGAGGGATCAAGTCTATTAAGATTATCTCCTTTGAGGTTATATCGTAAATCCAAATTTCATCTATGTGAATATTTTCTGAATTTCCACAAACTGCACATTTTTTTCTATCTAATGACTCCCAAAATTTTTTTATTTTGGATAGTTCATGTGGATGTAATCCAAAAATTGGAGCTAAATATTCTGGAATTCTACATAATTGTGCTATGCTTAACCCCCATAATGGTGATGGAACTAATCTAGGGCATAATTTTTTGAATTTAGAACATATTTCTTTATAAGCATCCATTAGTTTATTTAAAATAATTTTTTGATTTTGATCTTATTGAAATAATTTTATTTTGAATGTTAGATATCTTGAAGTACTTCTATATGAATAATTGTTATAAGATATTTTTTAGACTCCACACTAACTTTATATATTCTTCTAAATGAAAAACGAAAAAACTGGTTATTTCTTAAACTTAAGGTAAGTAACTTGGATTTTAGTGGTTATAAGTATTTCTTAAACAATAGAAGAAAATTCAAAAAAATAATGGACAGATTAGAGCCAACATTTCAATACCTATAAGTATTTCTTAAACGAAAGGGGGGAGAAAGAATGAGAGGGGAAGAGAGAACTTTCAATACCTATAGGTATTTCTTAAACCTGTTAAATTTGTGAAGACTGATTTCCAAACTGCTATTTATTTCTTTCAATACCTATAGGTATTTCTTAAACCTACTCCGAACCTTATTATTTTCTATGATTAAACCAATATTTATAATTTTAACTCAGTCAACGGTCTATTAAACTAAAATCTAAGTTAGAAATAATTCAATATAACAAAAAACATAAAAAATCAAAGTATTTTCTAAGATTAAACTTAATTTTTGAAATAATAATTAAAAACCTTAAAAAATCTTTCGAAAATTGAAAAAATAAGTAAATTTTTAAAAATCAAAGTTAATCATAGGAAAAACCTTCAAACACCATTATAAATTTCCCAAAAAGTAGAAGTAGAATTCTACTTCTACCTAAAATAAGTATAAATCAAAATATATAGCAGGATAAACTTGAAAAATAATATGGTTTTAGATTAGAAATAATAATCACTCTTTATTTGTTAAGATAACGTAATTTCTAAGAAAATTAAAAATCATCTGTATGAAGTTTGTTTTTTAGCCCTAGCTTTTCTTCCTAATGGTTTCTTAGGTTCAACTCTTCTTGTATCATCTCTTAATAAATACCTATCATAACTTTCAAATACTTCTTTTAATTGTTCAAAGCACTTTGCTAATGCTTTTGCTATTGCTGTTCTTGCCGCTTGGATTTGACCTGAAACTCCTCCTCCCTTAACTTTTACTCTTATATTCACTTTTTTAGCCAAATCTCCTGCCAAATATAAAGGCTCCTTTATCAACTCTCTTAAGAATTTGTTTTGAATAGTATCTACTAACATTTTGTTATATCTCACAATACCTTTTCCAGGATATTCTAATACACATCTAGCAACAGCTTCCTTCCTTTTTGCTTTTGTAAAGATGTATTTTTTCTTCATTTAATCACCTCAGTACTTTCCTCCCAAGTATTTAACTATTTCTTCTACATATACGTATTTCTGAGGTAAATTAAAGTTTAATCTTTGTGCTTTTTTGATTAATTCTTCATCTGGATCTAAAACTATTTTTAATCGTTTTAGTGCTTCTCTTCCTTTGGCTTTTCTTCTTGGAATCATTCCTCTTATTGCTCTATATACAATGCTATAACTCGTTCTTCCATATTTTGGCCTTTTTGTAGGTTTTTGTTTATTTGTTAAATCCCATCTATCTTTATATCTTTGAAAAACCCATTCTTTATTTCCAGATATTATTGCTTTTTCGGGGTTTATTATTATCACTTCTTCTCCTTCTAATAATTTCTTTGCTACAAATGATGCTAATCTCCCCAATGGAGTGTTTGTAGCATCAATAACTAACATATTATCACCTCATAATTTTAACTCCTTTTCCTTCAGGATATTTCATTAATAACTCTTTCAACGTTAAGGCTTCTCCTCCTGCTCTTATTATTTTTTCTTTTGCTGATTTTGAAAATGCTAATGCACCTACTATTAGTTTTTTAGTTAAATCGCCGACACCTAAAACTTTTCCAGGAATAACTACAATTTCTCCATCTTTACAGTATTTTTCTAATTTCCATAAATTAACTTCACATCTTTTTCTCCTTGGAGATAATATTCTTTTTGCTAAATCTTTCCAGGCAGGTCTATTATATTTATTCCCATAATGCTTCAATAATTTTGCAGTTTCTAAAATAATTGGGTTTGTAGGTCCGGTTGGTTTTCTCATTTAAATCACCTTTTTTAGATTTTCTAAATCATTTATTAATTCATTAATTACATAAAGTAAATACTCTTTTGGTCCCATCGACCAAGATTCTACATATAATATAAAATCATTAGTTGGAACTAATTCTACTTCTTCAATATTTTCTTCGCAATATTTGCATCCATTACATTCGATATTTCCAGGGACTGTATTTCTTGGGCATATTTCTTTAATTCTTTGCAAAATTTTCTTGTCTTTTACGTTAGATGTATACAATGGTCTGCAAGTTATAAGGCCTATTTGCCATTTTGCGTGTTGTCTGGCAGTTCCTGGTCTAACTTCTAAATCACAAATTAATCTTTCTCCTTCATTTAAATACAAAATTTCAATATCTTTATATACATCCAAACCTTGAATATCATTTGAAGTAACAACTCCAGGACCTTCTTTTCTTATTGTTCCTTGTAATACAGTATTTTCATCAAAGGTATATGGCTTATACTTTAAAGGGATTTGTCCAATTCTGTGAGCAATATATTCATCCCAAATTTGAGAGGAGTTTTCATAAAAAGTTACTGAATCTATTGCTAATCCTAAAACCTCATATCCTTTTCGTCTAATAGCATTTACAAATTCGGGAAATACTTCTTTAATTAGATAAGTTATGCTTTCTTCATCTTTATTTAGTATTTCCACTTTCATACTCTTCTACCTCTCTTACCACCTGGTTCTCTACATCCTCCTCTTGCGATTGGAGTAATATCTACCACTGGAGCCACAATGTTAAATCCTTGTCTTCCAATTTCTCTAATTGCTGCTGATGCTGCAGGTGCTGGAGTTTTTGATCTACCTCTTCCTTTACCTCTAACAAATATAAATATTGAAGTAAAACCTCTCTCTTTTAAGGCTTGACAAACTTTTTCTGCTGCTCTAATAGCAGCATCTGCTGAGGCTTTTTTTCTACCTGAAGTAAAATGCCCTCCAGAAGCAATACATATAGTCTCAGCTCCAGTCACATCAGTAGCATGCACTATTGTATTATTTTTTGTGGAAAAAATCTTTACAATTGCGATTTTTTCAGCCATTTGCAGTCACCTCTTCTGATTTAGTTTCTTCAACTTGAGTTTCTTCTTTCTTAGGCTTAGCATTTTCCATTATTTTTTCCAAAATTTCAGGATCAACTCTTATTAAATCTTCCTCATCTTTATCTACTAAATAACCTGGACAGGTAACTTTTTGATTTCCAATATAGACGTGCCCATGAACGATTAATTGTCTTGCTTGTTTTGGAGATACTGCATATCCTTTTCTCCAAATAATGGTTTGTAATCTCCTTTCCAGAAATGCCTCTACTGTTAAAGATAAAACATCATCTAAAGTTGCGTGCTCGCTCAAAATACCCATTCTTCTTAATCTACTCAATAATTCTTCCCCTCTTTGTTTTCTATCAGGAGCATTTGAAGCTAAAAGTTCTCTTGCAATTTTTCTAACTCTTCTTAATTCTGTTCTTAGTCTCCACAATTCTCTCTTGTTTTTTAATCCATATCTTCCTAAAAGTTTGTATTCTTCAATCATTCTTGCTTTATCCCATATTTTTTTTGGAGATTGCCAGTGTTTTTTAGGTAATTTAGGATCTCCCATTTATTCACCTCTTTTTACCTACTTTTGATCTCTTGTGTTTCCTTGGATGAGATTTAGTTCTTTGACCTCTACATTTTAACCCTTCTTTTCTTCTTAATCCTCTGTAAGATTTAATATTAACTAATCTATTGAAGTAATCCAATTCTTTTCTTTCTAATTCAGTTCCAATCAAGTGAAGGTCTTTTCCACTCCAATATTCTTTTCTAGCATTATATAACCAACTTGGGATTCCATATTTATCCATATTTTGAATTATATCTTCAAGTAATTCTATTTCTTTTTCTGATAAATCTTTTAGTCTAGTTTCTTGCCATTTTTTGCCAGTTAATTTTCCAAATACTTTGCATACTACTGTACTCATATATTTTCCTATTCCTTTAATTCCTAACAGAGCTTGCCATAATTTTTTTTCTCCATTTAAGTCAAATCCGCAAAGTCTTATTATTGTCATATATTCACCTCAACATACTTAACAAACTTATAGCTTTTTGGATTTTTTCAGTGTTTCCATTAACCACTTCCAATATATCTTCAAACGATATTACATCAAATATTTTGTCTATTATTATATCAGGGAGATGAGAATATATATCTCTAATAGGTATCATTGCTCTCAACTTTTTTCCATATTCAGATTCCCATTCTAATTGATACTTTTTAAGTTCAAATAAGTTTTTTGTTTCATAATATTTTTTTATACACTTTGCTAAAATTTTGCTAGCTCTCATTGCTAGTCCCATACCTCCTCCATGAAGAGGACAAACTTGTCTTGCTGAATCTCCGACTAATACCACATTGTTTTTAACAATTTCTTCCAAAAAACCACCAACAGGAACTAAACCTCCTCTATGTTCTATTACTTCAAATTCAATATTGAAGTTTTTTCCTACCTCTTTAATCCACTTGTCTAAATATTCTTTAGGAGGCTTTTCAGAAATTTTAATACCTATACCCAAATTCCAAATGTCGTTTCCTTTTGGAAAAGCCCAAACATATCCTCTTGGAGCATATTTATTTGTAAAAAATAAATGTAAAACATCTTGCTCTAAATCAAATTTTCCTTTACATAAATACTCATAACAAGTAGCGAAATTTTCTAAATCGCAATATTGATAAAATCCAAATTTTCTTGCAACTATCGATTCACACCCATCTGCTCCAACCAAAATTTCATAATCAAATTCTTTTCCAGACTCTGTAATCGCTTTATTGTCTTTAAAATCAACAACTTTTTCTCCAGTGTATATCTCAACACCATTTTCTTTTGCAAGTTTTGCCAAATAAGGCTCAAAAACATCTCGATTTATAATATAGCCTTGAACTTCTTCTTTTTTATAAATCTTTTTTTTCAAAGAAGGAGAATATATTATTGCTCCATAAATTTCATTGGATATATAACTATCATCCAATATTCCTAAGTATTCTAAATCTTCTTTAGAAATAGCCTCTGCACATCTAACAGGTTTTCCAATTTCCTTATCTGCTTCTAAAACAATACATGGTATATTTTCTTTTCCTAATTTATATGCCAAATATAATCCAGCAGGTCCTCCGCCCACAATTAAAACTGACATTAATATGTTTTAACTAAATGTTTTACTATATTTATTACAGCTAAAATAGTTTCGGCATTGATTTTTTCAGGAGTATCTTCTTTTAAGTGCATAATATTGTTTCCATTTCTAGTTAGTATTCTAATGGCAGGAATTCCTTCTTTCATGAAAGACCAAACATCACTGAATGATATCTTACTTTGAGCACTAATATGTAATTTATATCCTTCAGGCACTACTTTTTCTAATTCAGATTTGCATTTTTTTATTTTCTTATATGCTTTTTTTGAACAAAGTAATACTATTTCATTTCCAATTCCTATAGCATCTAGTTCTATAACTAATTTTATTTCGCTTAATTCATTACGTATTTCATTTACGAATGCTGAAGAACCTACTTTATTAATTTCTTCTCCATCAAAAAAAGCAAATCTGCATATCTTCTCTTTAGAGAAAAGTTCGGCTAACAACAATGTTCCAACCACCCCACTTGCGTTATCATGAGCTCCAACAGTAAAAGGCACTGTATCATAATGAGCACATATTAAAATATAAGGAACATTGAAGGGTTTTTCTGTAACTATATTAACAACTTCTATTTCATCATAAAAAATTGTTGGATTATAAATTTTAACTTTTATCTTTTTTTTGTTTTTTATCCAATTTTTAATGATAGTTAAGTCCTTCTTATCAATTATTACGCATGGAGCTTCTAATTCACCAAATGGTATTGGTTGAGGTCTCGTATCTTTCTCGTTGGAAATTATATATCCTATTACTTTTCCATTTGAGTCAACTACTTTGTATTTTTCCCAATCAAAAGTCTCTAAAATTTTAATATAACCATCTTCAACCAGATAGCCTTCAATTCCTTCTTTAGGTGTGGGTTCTGAATATAAAGCAGGATAAGTTGTTAATTTTAAATATTTAGGTTGTAAAATTTCAACAACAGGGTTTTCTTTTATATTCCACCCTATGATTTTAGTTTTATAATATTTATAATTATAACCACAACTAGATAGAAAGTTAGTAATTAACTTTCTAGCTGTGTTAGATCCTGTGCTTCCAACAAATCTAGAATTTTTACAAAGCATTTTAATTAGTTCTATAATTCTATACTTCATTAAAGTTACATTAAAAACAAATTAATATATAAAAAGTTGAATGTAAAGTATAATACTTATGGTTCAACAAAAGTTTGTTGATTAAGCATAAAGAAAAAATAAGTAAGTTTAAAGGACTAAAGTTTGGTGTTTTGATTTAAATGATTTAATTTGATTTATCTTTTTGTTTTTTATACAACTGATACATCATCTCGCCGCAAGGTCCACATCCGAATAAAGCTCTTTCAGGATCCCCTATTTTTTGAGCAAGTAGCCATCTGCAAAATCTAAATCCTCTTCCTCTCCTACCAAACATCAAACTCACCTCCGTATTATGTTATATACATAACAATATATATTTTTTAACTATAGTTCAAAAATTGAATAGTAAAAATATTAGCATCTAATTTTTTTAATATAAAAAAAGAAAATATTTTATAATTTTTGGACTGCGGCTGGCTGTAAGCCGCCTTCTGTTCTCGAGGGGATTTATCTTATCGAAATTTTCTTTCTTCCTGCTCCTCTCGTTTCACCCTTACCTGCTTCATAGCTTTCATTGCTCCGCAGGCAGGTTTACGTTTCTGTAGAGGAGTTAGCCTTTCGGCCAGTAGTGTTCGGAAGGGCGGACTTTCCTCCTTTCGGAGCCCCTCCACCAGCCGCAGATAAGTTAAAAATATTTTATATAATTATGAATAGTGATATATATAATAGAATAATTAAAGATTTAGACAAAGAACTAAATAAACTAAATCAAGTGTTTAAGTTAATTAATAGCGAAGATTTAGAATTTCAGTTAGCAAAATCATATTACGAAGATGCCAAATACTTTAAAGAAGTAGGTAAGATAGTTGAAGCATTTGAACTAGTAAATTACGTGTGGGGCATATTAGATACATTAGCAAGAAAGAAATGTATAAAAGTCCCAGAAGAAATAAAAAAGTGGTTTAAAGTGTAGGTGATTAAATGAACAAAATATTTGAAAAATACAAGTATTTAGTAAATAAAAAAGAAACACCAGAACTTCCAAAAAAGAAAACCCTATATGGTGAATATGAATGTGAAAAATATGATTGTGTAGGAATTTTGAAGCAATACGGATTATCAAATTCAGAAAAAATGATTCCTAAATATCCAGGGATTTATTTAAAAAATAAAGAAATTAAAGCAAAAGTATATTTAGAGTATGATCCAAATCTGAGTTTTGATAAAATTTATTACAATAAAAAAGAAGTTAAAAAAGGGGTTTTAGTGATAAAAACTAGGAGATTAATGGATAAAGTAAGAAGTTTATTTGGAGCAAATACAAAAGCAAATATATATATAGAATTATACTATCAAGATAGGCCTTTAGATTATATTTTAGTTTGTCCTTGTATTGGAGCTGCTTTAGCAGAATGTGCAATAAAAGCCTCAGAAGAAGTAAATTCGATAGATTTATTTAGAGATATTTCAAGAATGTTTTCGGTGAGATCACCTCATTGCTTTGGAGATGACTTTACAGCCTCTTTAACAAACGATAAAGAATATTATTGTTTTGATATAGGAAATTCAAATAACATAGTCACAATAACATTTCCATTAATTGGAAGGAAAATAATTCCAGAAGAAATAGCCCATCAAGAAATAGTAAAAGCAAGAACTTATGAAGGCTGGAACAAGGCAAAAGAATCTTTATTTGGAAAAGTAATCGAACGAATTGAAAATTTAGATTATATTGGAAGAGTTGCAGAAGAAGAATATTTATCTTTCCATTATTCACTATGTATCTCAAATTCAAAT
The DNA here is from genome assembly GCA_964577235.1 of uncultured archaeon. Classification (GTDB taxonomy): domain Archaea; phylum Iainarchaeota; class Iainarchaeia; order JAADDC01; family CAZMYQ01; genus CAZMYQ01. The sequence continues at coordinate 10,498 of CAZNYH010000062.1, forward strand.
CCAAGATTGATAAGTTATGAAGCGGAGTACATTTCAGCACTTAAAAAAATTAATGATTTAAGAAACCAAAATTATAAATGTTATTTAACAGGAGAAATCGAACCTATAATTACAATAATATGTAGAAAGGATCAAGCAAATGCTATTAAAAATGAAATTCACTCTATATTTTAATGAGGTGATTTTATGGTAAGACATTCAAAAGGGATATATCGAAAAAGAACAAGAACTTTAAGAAAAAGAAGTAAAACGCCTCCATTAACAATTCCAAGGTTATTAGGAAATTTTGAAATAGGAGAGAAAGTTGTAATTAAAATTCATCCTTCAGTCCAAAAAGGAAGACCTCATCCAAGATTTCAAGGTAGAATAGGAGAAATTATAGGAAAACAAGGAAAGGCATATATTGTAAAAATAAAAGATGGCAAGAAGGAAAAGAAAATAATTAGTTTACCTATTCATTTAAAAAAGGTGATTTAAATGAAACTAATTGAAAGTAAACCTTTAACTATAAATGAATTATTTGAAATTTCAGACCAAATGGAATTTGATGAAGAGAGATTTGATTTACAATTATTCAAAAATTGGCTAAATTGTGTAAAAGAAATATATAAAGACATTGATTTAAAAACACTTGAATGCAAATTAAGAGAAACTTTAAACGATGAATTTGTAATTGCTTTAATAACTTATACTTTGCCTGAAGATATTAGTTTGGCAAATACAATATTAAGTAAATCTAATATAAACCCAGAAACACAACTAAAGATAATAGAAATAATTAAAGAGGTGAAAAAATGAGAGAAGAATATGGAATTATCCTAGATGTAATTCCATACACAAGATTAAGAGTTCCAATAGCCCAAATAATAGGTACTAAATATTTCACTTTGTTAGAAGTGTCATTAAAAGATTCCAGTGTCCCTTTTTTAGAAAAAGTATATATTGGAAAAAACAAAAGAGATGTAGTAGAGGCTATATTAAAAAGGATAAAATATGACGACTTAACTCCAATGTCTAAAATGAATATAAAAGATGCTTTAAGAAAAATAGTAGAAGAAAGGGAAGAAGAATTTGTTAAATTCATCAATGAGGCTAAACCAATATCTCCTTACGCACATTCTTTAGAATTGCTCCCAAGAATAGGAAAAAAACTAGTAACTAAAATTTTGGAAGAAAGAGAGAAAAAACCTTTTGAATCTTTTGAAGATTTCAAAAAAAGATTACCAAGAAGTCCTGATATCAAAGAATGTATAGTAGAAAGATTGCTACTTGAAATCATGGGGCAAGAAAGAGTGAGGTTATTTATTAGGTAATATATTATTTTTTAATGAAAATTAAAACTAAAATTTTATTAAAATTAAAAGAAGGAGAAGAAATTTTAGAAAAAGAATTTAATCATCCTAACGAAATTCCAAAATTCTTAAAAGAACTTAAAGAAAATTATGGAAAATTAAGAAAAGGAATTAGGAGTATAATTTTTGAAAATTATGAAATCTCCTTCGAGTTAGAACAAGAGCCTTTAGAGGAAGTTAAAATTCCAGTTGGAGAATTAAAAATAGAAAACAAAAAATGCGATTTAATATTTAAAAACATTGATGAAAATTTTGTAATAAAAGGGTGTGTTGAAAGAACAATAAACTTAATCAAAGAAAAGATTAAAAAGCAATATTACAAAGGTAAAAAAGAATATCATGAAATAATTTGGCAATCTGGGGAAAAACCAATAAAATTTAAAGAAGATCCTACTAAGGAAATGTTGAAGAGAGGTTGGGTTGTACAGGGACCTACCAAAGGAAAATGGTTTTACAGACCTCAAGCAGTAGCGTTAATTAGAGCAATGGAAAGAATTGTGTGGGAAAATATTGTAGAACCATTTGGATTTCAAGAAGTTATTGGTTCAAATGTAATTGATGGAGAGCAAATTTGGCTAAAAACAGGTCATTTAGTAGGAATGCCTTATGAATTGTATTATGTTGCAGAGCCAATTTCGAGAGATGAAAAAGTTTGGGAAGAATTTATAGATTACATAAAAGTTTATAAAGAGATTCCCTATGATAAATTTAAAAACCTAGTAAATTTAAAACCATTGAAAGGTTTAACTTATGCTCAATGCCCAGTAATTTACTGGTCATTTAAAGGAAAAGTAATACCAAATGACGAGTTACCTTTATTAATTGTCGACAAAACTCAAAATTCATTTAGATATGAA
>CAZNYH010000063.1:0-2710 GCA_964577235.1 uncultured archaeon
ATAGAAAAAATTTTGATAGATATCTTTATGAATTGTGCCTTTCTGAAGGTGCAAAAGTACATTTAGGCAAAAGAATTACCAATGAATTTTTTGGGGATATTATTATTGGGGCAGATGGTCCTTTTTCTACAGTCGCAAAATATTTTAATTTTCCCCCTATAAAATATCAGTATGCTTTTCAAATTAGAGGAGTTTATAATAACAATTCTAATTTTGTAGAAATTTTTCTAGATGAAAATGGATTTTTTTATATAATTCCTGAAAGCGAAAAAATTTCAAGGATAGGGTATTTAACTTTAAAACCTAATTTTAAAAAGTTTTTAAAATTTATCAAAAAACTTGGGGCAAAAATTTTAGAATATAACAATGGGGTAATTCCTTTAAAATTTAGAGATCTTACTCAAAAGAACAATGTTCTTTTAGTAGGTGATGCTGCAGGACAAGTGAAAAGTTCTACAGGGGGAGGTTTATATTTTGGATTGAGATGTGCTGAAATTTTAGCCAATGATTTAAAAAATTATGAGATGAATTGGCGAAAAAAATTTGAAAAAATTTTGTACTTACATTATATTATTAGGAAATTGACACCTACTTGGAGATATTTAACTTTATTGCCCTTGGAATTTTTAAATATTTTTGGAGATATGAATTATGTTTTCAAATTTTTTAAATATTTTTAAAAGTTTAGTGTAATCTTTTAACAATGTAATCTGCTAAACTAATTAAAGTTTCTTTAGTTTCTTCCCAAATAGGAGATTCTGAAATTACTTTCTTACATTCTTCTGCTAATTCATCCATTTTTCTAATCATTTCTTCTTTAACTTTATATTTTTCAATTAAAGCGATTATCGTGTTTATATCTTCCTCTGTACATTTTTCTTTCTTTAATAAAATTTCTTTAATTATTTTTTTATCATTTTCGTTGGCTCTTTCATAAGTCAATTTTACAAATGGAGTTATTTTTCCTTCTTTTATATCTCCTCCTACAATTTTCCCTGTTTTTGACGGATCTCCAAATAAATCTAAATAATCATCTCTAATTTGAAATGCTAAACCTAATTTTAGTCCATATTCTTTATAAAATTCTAATTCTTTTTCATCTTTTCCAGCCAAAATACCTCCTGTAATTAAAGGGCCCACAAAAGTATAATTTGCTGTTTTTAATTCATGAATTAAATATGTATCTTCTATTTTTGCGTTTTCAATTCTTTTAAAAGGCAAAAATACATCCAAAATTTGTCCATAAGCAGTTAATTCATTAATTTCTTCTCTCTTCTTTAAAATTTTAACTTTAATTTCTTTAGGGATGTTTGATTCTAAAATCACTTGAGTAGATAAACTATTTAAGATATCTCCCACGATAATTGCTCCTGAATATCCTGCATGTGTATCTTTATAAATTTGTTCATAGTATTTCCATGTAGAAATATTTTTTCTTCTTAATTCTGCCTTATCCATAACATCATCGTGAACTAATAAATAAGCATGTAACAATTCATAAGAAATTGCTATCCGTAATACAGTTTCATCAAATCGCTTTTTAGCTATACCTTCATATCCCAAAATTACTAAGATAGGCCTTGCTCTTTTTCCTGGTAATAAAGAAAACCTTTTTGCCTCATCAAAAGCCTCTTCTATTAAAGAGTTTTTAGGAATTTTTTTTCTATGTTCTTCAAAAAATTTGTCTATTTCTAAATCAATGTAATATTTTAATTCTTCAAGTCTTCTTTTAAGTTTTTCCATATGACCACCTACTGTAACCAACTAATTAAGTTGTCGTCTTCTTTATAATTTACCCATTTTATTTTGCCATTTTGCTTACTTTCTAGATAACTTTCTAGATAATATCTAAATATTGCTTTTTTAAATACTCCTAATTTATTTGTTTCTAGTACTATTAGTCCGTTCCCTAAATTATTTACTTTAAATTTATCTCCAAAAAGTTCTTTAATTTCTTCTGTAAATTCTCTTACATATTTTTCATCAACACAAATCCAGATTTTGTGCATTTAATCACCTTTAAACAATCGTCTAATTAATATTTTATGGCAAAGGAATATAAAAGCGTTTAATGATTATCAATAATGAACAAATTAATTTTAGAAGTAGGAGAAATTGAAAAAAATTTAGTTGGTAGAAATTTTGCCAGAATTTTTGTAGAGGATGCTAAAAAGTTAGGAATATCCTCCGGAGATATAATTGCAATAGAAGGTCCAAAAAAAACAATAGGAGCAAAAGTTTGGATAACTACCAATGAAAGATGCAAAGGAAAAATTTTAATAGATTCTATTACCAGAAAAAATGCAGGAGTTTCCATTCAAGAAAAAGTTGGAGTTTACAAAATAATCCCAAAAACTGCAAGAAGAGTTGTTGTGGCTCCTTTAGAAAATTATAAAGACAAATATGGAAAAATAGATCCTCTATATATCAAAACTTATTTAAGAGGACGAGTTGTCACTAAAGATGACTTGTTTTTGGTTTATGTTTATAATTTAAAATTAGTTTATTCAATAGTTGAAGTCCAACCAAATGAAATTGTTTTAATTGATAATTCAACTGAAATTATCATAAAAGATACTCCAGTTTCCGAATTGGAAAGAAAAGTAATTACATATGACGACATAGGAGGATTAAAAGATGCTATAAGAGCAATTAGAGAAATGGTTGAATTACCTATGAAGCATCCTGAAATATTCAGAAGATTAGGAAT
>CAZNYH010000064.1:0-2926 GCA_964577235.1 uncultured archaeon
ATAAATGTTAAAAATATAAAAGACAATTTTATTTATAAAATAGAGATTGATGAATGTATATATTTATTCTCAGGTAAAGAAATTAAAAATTTATTTTTAAAGAATAGTTTACAAAAATATTTTTATGAAAAAAATCTTCCAAATGAATTTTTAAAACTTCCTGGATTTATGATTATTGGAGAGAAAGATGGTTGTGTAAGAGATGCTAAAATATATTGTAAGAAATTCCCTATGAAAAGTTACTTGTTAAAAAATGCTGACCATATATTTAGTGGTAAAGAGAAAGAATTAGCTAAACTAATATTTGACAACATATTTTAACCACATTTTTTTACATATCTGTTTATATTTTGTAAATTATAAACTTTTTTAATGAATATCCCTGCTGGTACTTTAATTATGAGTGCTAAAAAAACAAACTGGGAAAATTTTATTAGAGATTTATTATCATTTTATGATAAAGGTTTCAATGGTTATTTTGTCATCACAGGAATGACAGATATTTCTTTAGAAGAAGGAATTTTTGTGTTTTATAATGGAGAAATTACTTGCGCCGTGTACGAAATTTTGACAAACAATCATGAAGTGTTGGGAAAATACGCTGTACCGTTAGTATTTAATTTAGCAGCAATTGATAAAGGAATATATGAAGTTTATGAGTTGAAAATCCCTCAAGTGCAATTAATTATGTCTCAAAATCCAGAAGCTGTTTTAAAACCTCCTTTATCAAAAAAAGACATTCAATCACAACCAAAACATAACAAATATAATCCAGAATATGTAAAAAAAGTATTAAAATTTGTCAAACCAGATTATCTAAAAAGACTTAAATTTATTAGTGAAATGGGAGTTGGAGAATTTAAACTTGAAGAAATGGATATTGATAAATACTTCAAGAAGTTAGGTGATAGAAAATGATATACTTATTTTGTTCAGGAAGAGGAGGAGTTGGTAAAACCACAATGGTTGCAAATGTAGGGTATTTATTGGGAAAATTAGGTAAAAGAGTATTGTTGATTGATTGTGACCTTATGATGGCTTCATTAAATTATCATTTTGGAATTGTGGGAGTTGGAGTAACAATAAATGATTATCTTATGGAAGAGGCGAATCCAGAAGAAATTTTGTATGAAGTAGCCCCTAACGTAGATGCTATTTTTGCTTCTGAAACAGTAGGAGTATTATTTGAATTAAAAGATAACTTTGCTTTAAGAATGAAAAGATTGTTGGATTATTTCGCTCCAAAATACGACTTTATTTTAGTAGATTCTCCTAAAGGAATTGACAGAACGACATATTCTTTATTGTCAATAATTGATAAAAGCATATTTATAACTACACAGGATCCTGAATCCATAGGAAGTTTATTAAAAATGAAACAAATAGCAATAAAAGTTGGAAATGAGCCTACTGGATATATTTTAAATAAATATATTAAGGAAAGCTTTGCATATAGTGAAGAAGAAATTACAAACGTATTGGCCTTAAAATGTTGGGGAAAAGTAAGATACATAGAAGAGTTAAAATACACAAAAACTAAAGACTTGAGAAAAAGAAAACCCTTTGTAATGACATATCCAAATCATATAGCTACTCAAGAATTTGAGAATATAGCAAGAAGAATTGCAGGAATTCCAGTCAAAGAAATTAGAGAAAGAAAGTCAATAATAGATATAATTTTAGGATTGTTGGGATTCAGATAACACTAAGTCCTATAATTAAGAAAACAGCAATACATATTCCCGCAAAAAGTTTTAAAATATTGTTTCTTCCAAATTGAATATACAATTCTGATAAGATAATGTTTTGAAAGCATAATCCTAAAGCTCCGGCTAATTCAACTAACTTCCCGAAAGAAGCAAAAAATACCAAAACCAAACTAATTATAGAAAAACTTGCAATTAAAATTTCTGAAAGCCCATAAGAAAGTAAAATATCTCTTATAACTAAGGAAATTCCAATTGCGGAAGTAACATAAGCCAAAATAGCAATTATGTCAACTGTTATTCCTAAAATTCTTATTTCATAAAAAGCAGTTGTTATAGGAGAAGTTAATTTTTTTAAACCTCCAACACAAGAAATCACAAAAATTAAATATAAAATCAAGACAATTATTTGACCTGCGATTAGTGATTTAATAGTTTCTATTTTAGATTTTGTAATGAAATACATTTCTGGAATTACAATTAACCCAGAAAGTGCAAAAATTGAAGTAGAAAATACAGGAAATAAATAATTTAAATCACTACTGAAATAAAATTTAAATTTTGGCAGTAATATAAGGGAAACTAAAACCATAAGAACAATCATGAAGATTGTCATCAAATCATCTAAATATAAAATTTTAAATCCAGAGAGCAAAGTAAACACTACTATTAAATAACAAAAAAACATTCCTAACAAATTAATATTAAATATGTTTTTGAAAGACACTTCTGTACCTGAAATGTAAGCAGAAATTGCTATGAAAGAAAATATTAGGATTGAGATAATAAAAGGAGTTTCTAAAGTTGGGTTTAATTTTCTTATTAATTCTCTAAAATCTCTCGCTTTTACTAAGTCTACAAGTTCTACAATACAAACACCCAAGCCAGTCAATAATATTTGACAGAAAATCATCGCCATAATTCCCAAAAATAGCCCTAATTTTCCTATAAGAAAAGGTAAAGCAAAAATTCCAGCTCCTATTGTAGTTCCAACATATAGTAAAGTAGCTTCTTTGTTCATTATTATTAGGTTATACACTAATTTATATAGATACGATAATCTCAAAATGGTAAAGATGAAAAAATATTTCAATACCTATAGGTATTTCTTAAACCTCCTGAACTCGATACTTTAGACTTCATAAAGATAATGGTGATTGGAATTTCAATACCTATAGGTATTTCTTAAACACATACTAAGAGCATACAAGAAAGGACTA
>CAZNYH010000065.1:0-6475 GCA_964577235.1 uncultured archaeon
ATACAAGGATATGTGTGGAGACATTACAAGAGATATTTGTTAAAAGTTATTGAGAATAATTCAGTATCTACCAAATATTTTGTAATATTTTGCTGTAAAAAATATTATGATTTGGATGGGATAATCATAAAAGTTTAGATTATTAATGGAAGTTATTCAAAAACAAAACACACATTCTCAAAAATATTTAGAGGAAACTTTTGAGAAAGTTTTTCACAAATTAGTTGAAAAACTAAAAAGATTGGGAGCAAAAGTACCAAATATTTCCCTTAATCTATATCCTAAACTAAAATATTCTAACAAAAGTTATTATGATCCAGAAAAAAAATGAAATTGGTATAAATATTAATTCAGATAATATAGAAGTTGATTTAGCAGAAGAAATTATGCACTGGATAAGAGCATGTTGTAAAGGAATAGTAGGAAAAAGAGATTTGGATGAAAGACATGTTGAAGAATTTATTGGTGCGTTGGGAAGGGCATTATTAGGTTATAAAGCCCAAATACTTAAGAAAAAAGCAGTTTACGATTACGTAATGGAATATGAAAAAATTATTAGAAAATATAATAACAAGAGCATAGAAGAATTAAGAAAATTTATTGAGGAGTATGAAAAATATTGTAATGTTCTGTTTGAAATTTTATCATTATTAGATAAATTACTTATGGGAAAATCCACAGATAAAAACAAATTAATAGAGAATTTGTATCGAGCCTCTGAAATAATCGAAGAAAATATAGAAGAAATAATTGAAATAATTAAGAAAGAGAAATACGATGAAGAAGATTTATATATTTTAAATGGGCTGCGGCATTTCGTTACACAAAAATGGGCAGAATTGACTATGAGAATAAGTAGCACATGGATGTTTTTATTATTTTGTGATATAACAGCATTTAAAGCTAGAGTTGAAAAATATAGAGTGTCTTCTCATTTTATAGGTTACGAACTAGCTGAACGAATTTTGAAAAAAGGAATCGATAAATTATTTAAACAATCACCCGACTTATTATATTTAAGTACAAAAGATATAGAAAGAATTTTGAAAAACTTTATTTAATTACTTCAAAATTTTTGATAAATCAATTTCAAAAGCAGCAGTAGGATATTCTAAATTGTATTTTTCCAATAATTCTGGATTCACTTCTCCTACTAATCCTATTTCACATTTTGCACATCTTCCTTCAATAAAGAATTCGTGAGTTGCTCTTTCATATTTTGGCTCTATTCCTAAATTTTCTAAAATGTAATCTAAAACTTGTCGAATTTCTGTAAAGTTGCCTCCATAAATTAAAGCACATAAATGGGTTTTGTTTTCAAGATTTCTTATCACGTCTCCTATTTCGAAAATTTTTATTGGTATTGGATATTCTTTATTTTTCGATAAGAATTTTAACATTTCAGGAAGTAAATAATTTCTCACGCTTTTTGCTCCACATTTAGTTGATTCTAATTCAATTTCTCCATAATCTGTCATTGCGAACGTCATCACTTCTGTAAATTTCAATCCTACTAGCAAATCTCTTAAAAATTCAATTTTTCTCCATTTTGGAAATCTTTTTCCAATTGAGAAAATTTCTGGTAATTCAGGAATCATTTTATTAAATCCATATGCTTTTGCTACATCTTCATAAACATCAACAGAACTTATAATATCTAATCTATAAGGAGGTGCGTAAACTTTATCACTAATCTTATAATCCATTTTTTTAAGCAATTCTTTTGCTTCATTTTCAGTTAAGTTAAGTCCTAAAACTTCATTACATTCTTTTAAGTCAAATGGAACCTCAAAATAGTTAAAATCGATTTCGTAATTTCCTTCTGGATGAATAATTTCCATTGAGAATATTTCTCCACCCATTTCGATTAAAGTTGTAGCAATCACGTTAGCAACCTTTAATAAAGTTGGTAAATGGTTTCCTGTTAAATCTACAAACAAATTTTTGTCATTAGGGGTTACATTTCCTAAATCGTTTGAGTTAATTATTGGAGGTATAGATAACGTTTTTCCTGAAGAATCTTTTAAATGTGGAAATGGGGGCTTTATTAAGTGCCCATATTCGATTCCTTTTGGATGTTTTTCCAAAATTTCATATCCATTTAATTCTTCTTCAAAATCAAGTGGAATAAACTTTATTTTTTCAGGAGATTCTGAAGTGTATATAACGGGAAACTTTATTAAATCGGCTCGATAAAAACCTATTGCTACTTTTTTTCTTTTCCGGCCTATTGTTTGATGTAATTTTTCTTGAAATAGAATTAATTCTTTTAATTTTTCTTCATCCAAAGGTATATTTTTACATAAAAATCCAACGATGTATTTTCTATATTCTGGAGGATTTTCTACAAGAATTTTTTCGTTAGATTTTTGGATTTTTAATTCTTTTTTTGGTAATCCATAATAACTTTTTAAAAGCCTTAATACTCCATATGTAGTAAATAAATCAGGTCTATCTGAACCTACTTCAAAATAAAAATAATTATCCTCTTCTCCATCAAATTCTAATCCTAACTCAAAGAGATCATCAATAATTACTTCCTTTGGTTTGTTAAGTTCTTTTTCTAAAAGTTTGATGTTAACTTGTATTGTTGGCATTAATATTATTTTCTTCTAAATATTTATCAAAGTTTTGGAGTTCTTCTAAAAATTGTCTCACTATCTCTTCATATAAATAAGGAGAAACGCATATTTCTCTAAATTCTAAGTCTCTATATGCAATTCTGCACAACATTCCTAAATTACTATAGTTGTATATTTCCCTTCTTAAGTTAAAACAACATTTGTTTCTTAGGTATGAATAGATAACTACAGGAATCACTTGTTTTTCATTTTCTAAAATTTTTCCCAAATTATCCTCTAATTTTTTTAATATCCTCGTAAGCAATAATCTTTCAATAGTTGTTAGTTCTTTTTTTGTAATTATATTATTTAGAATAACTTCCAATTTTTGCTTTTCTTCTTGATTTAAATATGGAATAATATACGCTAACTGGTTTTTAATTTTTTTAGCATGTTCTTCAAATTTATGTAACCATGTATAGTCTTTAAGATCTCCTAAAAATTCCTTAATTACATTGTAAATTTTAAATGTTTTTGTACTTGGCTCAAGTTTATTTATTATTAAGTTAATTCCTTTGAACAACAGATATTTAAATAAAATTGGATTTAGACTTTTTGCCCAAAACAAATATTTAGATTTTATTTTTATCAAAGAAGAAAAAATGCTTACTTCTTTTGGTTCTGCTTTTGAAAATTTCTTAAGGAGAATTTCTTCAGCCCTGAAATCCTCAAATAAAAGAATCTCTATGTCTTCATATGTAATCCCTAATTCTTCTAATTCCGCAATGAGTTCTTCTATCTTTACCCTATGTTTTAAATACGGCGATTTGCGTAATATTTCATCAAATAATTTTCTATCTAAGAAATATAAATATATTGCTGCCCCGATTGAATTTCTCAAATATTTGATTAATTCTTGCCACAATGTTTTAAGTTCTTTTGTTTCAAATTCCTGCATTATAAAATCTAAAAATTTCAATTTATGTCTATTTTCCTAACATAAGGGAATACTTATAATTATAAAAAATTATCTCTATATAAGTTTAATGTTTCAAATTCCTACTTTCTACGTAATAGAAGGAATTATTGTTGGAGGAGTGGCTGCTATTCTTTTAATTACTGCTGCTGTAACTTTTGACACGATAATTACTGGTATATATCCAGAAAATGTGAAAGTTTTAGAATCCTTAAATTCATTTTCAAAAACAGCAGATTTCTTAGGATGTAGAATTATTTATAAAATAGATAAAAATACTAACGAAATTTTTATATCTAACATAAAAGAATTAAAACTTTGTTTAAAGTATAACTTCAATGTTTTAAAAACCAAATTAAAATCAGCCTCAGAATTATGTAAAAACATAAAAACAACAGATAAATATTTAAAATATTACGTGGAACTTGATTGCAATATAGTAGACCAAACGATTGATAATTTAAATTTTTATGAAAAACATGTGTTAAAAAGTGTAGATTATTTAGAAAAAAGACAAAATAAAGATATTTTTACAATAATTCAAGATTTGTTTGGACATAAAGAAGTTGAAGACTTTTTTGATTTACTATTAGGGAACGTTTATACTTCTATCTCAATTCACACAATATCTACATCTAAAATAATAATAAAAACTGAAAAAAGATTGAATGATGCTATAAATTATTATTATGAACTTTCTGAATATCAATTGGCAAATCAGTTAAGTAATTCTAATAGAAATTTGTATTATTATTTATTTAACTCAAAAGATTTTGATTATGCAATTGAAAATTGCAAACCAATAAATGAATTAAAGGATTCTTATAAATCCTGGAATTTGATATATTCGCTAAACACTCATTTTAAAAAAATTTTTGGGAAAGAAATTCCAGTTTATAAGTACATTCCAGAAGATATAGATAAATATTATAATGAATTCTTTGAAAAATTAGAAAATGTAGAATCCAAATTAAAATATCATTGCTACGAAGATGAAAAATATATAATTTGCGAGTTGATACCTTCTCATAAAGGGATTTTAATAGCCGAAAGTATTTTAAAAGAACTTGAAATTACTCGAGAAAATGCGAATTTAATTTATGATTTAAACCAAAAATTTGAAAATTGCAAAGTTTATTTGAATAACATCAGAAATTCTTTAATCTCAATTTGCAGTAAAGTTTTATCTCCAGAGAAAGTAATAAACTGCGACACAAATTATTATATATTATCAGAAGCTTTAAATTACTTTTCAACACCTAAATCAAAAGAATATGAATATTTAGTAAACTTTTGCAAAGACTTTAAAGAATTTAATTTAAATAAGTTATTAAGGTATTATTGGGATTACTTGTATGATGGACAATTAAAAAACGATTTATGTGAAATTACAAAAACTTACGAAGAAGCGATAAAAACTAAAAAATTCTGGGAAGAAGTATTTAAAGAAAACAAGCTAATTTTAGAAAAACATCAAAGATGCTTAAAAGAATTGGGATTGAATTTAGAAGTCAATTATCTTCAACCAAGAAATGATTTTTTAAATGAACTATATTGGAAAGAATATGAGTTGCTAAAAGGTACTCCTTATGAATATCCTCTTAAAATAATAGATTTAGAAACTCAAACAGTTTGTGATGTAAATTTAAGAAAAATTTATGAAGACTTAGAAAAAAAGATAGAAAAATCATTTGAATTTGAATTTATTCCAAAATATGATCACAATAAAATTTCTTTCGAGTGGAACCCATCAGACAAGACAAAAGAAAATCTATATTACCTATTAACTTCAGGGCCTAAGAAAATCAAGTTAAATTTAGATAAAAATTTATTAAAAAACAGTGATTTAAAAAATATTGTATATGAGGATGGAAATTATTATGCAGTATTTCCAAAAATATCTGAAACAAAGCCCACTATTGAAGGAATAGGAATAAATAGCACTCCAAAAGAACACTATATTTGGAAAGAAGAAGAAAAACCACATTATATAAAAACAGCAGATATCTTAAAAAAGAAGTATGACATAAATATAAATCCATCTGAAATTAAATCAGAGAATAAAGATAAAAAAGTGGAAAAGAAAGAAGATTTTGATTTTACGTTGGTAATTTTAGTACTTTCGTTAGTAGCTTTAGTATATTTGTATTTACAAGTTAAAAAATCAAAAAAGAAAACTCCTGAATTAATATTTGAATAAAATCAGAAGTGGTAAGCGTCATCATTTTTCAGCGTTCGCTCCCTCATCATTAAATTTATAAACACTTCAAAAATATTTGTATAATGGACATTGAGTACGAAGCCAGGTATGAAGTAGACAATAAAGAAGAACTGTTGAATAAATTAAATGAATTAAATTTTAAAAAAATTAAAAAGGTTAACCAAAAAGACATAATTTTTATAAAAGATGAGCATATAGTAAGAGTTAGAATCTCTGAAGACAAACAACTACTAGAATACAAAAGATATTTAGATAATAGAAGGTGGGAAGAAATTAGTGTAGAAGTTAATGATTGGTTTAAAATGGTAAAAATTCTTTCAAAGATATTACCAATAAACAAAATAATTGAAAAAGGGCTGTATAAATCTGAAAATTTTGATGTAATTATTTCGATTGACTATATAAAATGTTTAGGAACATTTATAGAGATAGAAGGCAATAAAGATAATGTTGAAAAATTAGTAAAACTATTAAATCTAAAGAATGAGGCAGAGCCTTATGGAAGACTATTGGATAAATTACATAATCAAGGAAAAGTAAAATACGATTTTGAAAATTTTGAAATAAAATGTTAAGAAATGTTTTGAGAATTAACATTTTTTAATTTCTAATTTAATTTCACATGGGAGTTTTGGTTTGATTTTTCTAAATGCTTCCATAACATATTTGTCATCACCATTGTATCTTATTTCGTATAGCACTGTTGGTCTTTTAATT
>CAZNYH010000066.1:0-3655 GCA_964577235.1 uncultured archaeon
TTGAAATATTCGTTAGAGTAATAATAGAACAACAAATTTCTTACAACTTAGCAGTAAATATACAAAACAAACTTATTAAAAAATATGGTATTAAAAAACAGAACAGTAATAAAGTGCATTATTCTTTCCCAAAACCAGAAATGCTAATTAATGCCGACTTAAGATCTATAGGAGTTAGCAAAAGAAAGGAAGAATATATAAAAGAGATATGTAAAGAAGTTTTAAGCGGTAACTTAGATCTAAATATTTTAGAAAACATCAGTAGAGAAGAAGTATTTGAAATTTTATTACCTTTTAAAGGAATTGGAAAATGGACGATTGAACATATTATGCTTAGAGGATACGGACGCTATGAATTTATCCCCTATCAGGATCTTTTCTTTAAAAGATTATGTAGAGAAAACAACATAAAAAATTTAGATGATTACGGAAAATGGAAAGGATTGGTAGGATATTATTTAATCGTTTATTATAATTGGATTAAAAGAAAAAAATTATGATTTATCTCTTTGAGAAAGTGGTTGTTGAATTCTGTATAAATATTTTTTCCAAATCTTTTAAATCAAAACACTTAACTTCATAATTTTCAAACATATCAATCTTTTCCTTAAAACTCTTAGCAAAGATCCAAAGTTCTACTTTGTTATTCTTTAAATTATTAGGAATATTCACATAGTTAATCTTTTCAACTAATTCTTTGCATATTTGTCTAGGATTTACTTTGTCTTTCCATTTACATTCTCCGAAGATTAATAGTTTATCGTTATAAGATACTATATCTATTTCTTTATCTTTATGCCACCATTTTCCTGTAATATATTTTTCACTTAATAATTCTCTACAAACATCTTCGAAAATGAAACCCAAGTATTGATTAAAATTCTTTTTAAAGTTTTTAATTGCAACTCCGCAATTATAAGATTCAATTTCGTTTAAAAAAGGAGACACAAATCTAAACCAAAATTTAAAATAATTATCGCATAATTTGTAAATTCCTTTTCTTTCTTTTCTTTTTGAAAATATTGGGATTTCTTTTTTCACAATATTTAACGTTTCTAGTGTCTTTAAATACGGAAAAACTTCATTTGGGTTTAAGATTTGGGTTTAAGTAACAATAATTTCCTATTTCAGTAATTTTAGTATAACCCAATGCAATCGCCTCTAAAATTAATGAATAAGTAGAATAATCTTTTAATCCTTCTCTTAATAAGTTTGTTGCTTCATAATATAAAAACCCAAATCTTGTGAATAAATTCTCAATAATTTCTTTTTCAATGTTTTTTCCTTTGAAAAACTCTAAGTATTTTGGGATTCCTCCACACACTGAATAGATTTTTAAAATTGTTTCGAAGTTATTATCAAACCATTCAAATAAATGTTTAAATTTTAGAGGATTTATTTTCATAATTAAAGTTGCTCTCCCATATAATGGAGATTTATAATTTAAAATTCTACTTTCAAATAAACTTATTGAGGACCCACAAATTATAAGTTTCAATTGTTTTTCTGGCAAAATATAATCAACAATTTCTTGAAAATCAGATAAAACACCTTCATCTTTCTCAATTAAATATCCAAATTCATCGATTATTACAATATTATTTTTAGGAATTATTTTAAAAATTTCTATAAAGTTTTTTACCTTTATCGGTGGTAAATCCAAATAATTAGCAACTGTTTCAGAAAATTTCTGTAAATTATATTCAAATTTTCTTTTTGAAGCTGTAAAAAATATAGAATTGTTAGCAATTTTTCTTAACAAAGTCGTTTTCCCTATCCTTCTTCTTCCATATATTATTATAAACTCATGATTTTTGCTTTTTAGTTTTGATTTTAAGAGATTTAATTCTTCTTTTCTATTCACAAATTTTCTAATTTTCATTATAATAATTATGATTAGAAAAATAATTTACAAAAGGCGAAGTCAAATACTTAATTATTCTAATTTCTTGCGTTGAAAGATATCTCAATACAACAATATTGTTATTTATGGCAACTAATCCACTATTTTTGGAAGCTTCTATAAATTCGTTCTTATTAATGTTAAAATCTTTACAAAAACTGCTAATTGAAACTCCTGAACTTAAATCTTTGTTAAACCTTTCGTAAAGATAAAGGATTAAAGGATCTTCTATTAGTCTGTTCCAAGTAATTATTTCTCTAAATAAGTCATAATATTTTCCTCTTGAAAATGATGTTTTTTCTTTTAACCAATTTTTAGAAGAAGAACGCAAAATTTTTAAATTATTTAGCATTTTGTTGTACCATTCTTCTCCACCCTCTAAGTACAGTAATACACACAATTTAAAGTAAGTACAATAATATATTTCGTCTTTATTACATCTTCCTTCCCAATTCAATCTATTATATAAGTGATTTCTAATTAATTCTTTTCCAAAAATCTCAGCGAATTCGTAAGAAGCGAAAAAATCTGCAAATCCTTCTTCAAAATAATGGCAAAACCAACTTGGTCTAGCCGATTTATATTTTTTGCTCAACGCATGATGAATAGATTCATGTAATAATATCCAAGATAAACATAGAAGTCTGTTTTTAAATCTATTATTTATATAAATTCCTGGTTTTATTCCATATTTTACCCAATATTTTCCTAAAACACATGCACCAAAATTTTTTGATTTTGATATCGGATTTTTTTCTACAAAATACATATCTAATTTTACATCTAATTTTTCTTCAATAATTGATAAGATATCATCAATATTTGTATTTCTAGTAGCTTTTTTGTATTTATTGTAATTTTTTAAAATTGTTAAAATGTCTTTTCCAACGAAATATTTGAATGCATTCTTTCTGTTAATTTCTTCTATTTTTAGCAAATGTTTAGCGATTTCTTTTAACTTTTTCAATTCAACTCTATCTTCATTTTTAAAAATTAATTTTCTACAAACATTTTCATAAAATAATTTAGGCCATGCAGTTCTGATAAAACTATTAAACGCACAATCACAAAATTCATCATATTTCATTAATACATTTCAACAAAAATAATATTATTATTTTAACAAAAAGAGGTGAAAAGAATGTTGACTACCATTCAAGAAACACTTAAAAAAGCTTTAGATAATTTATTAGAAGCGGGAATAGTAGACCAATATGAATCAAAAGAACTCTCTGAATTGATTAAAAAAAATCCTTTATATGCAAAGGAAAGAATGCTTAAACTCATAAGAGATTTTATAAAGAAAGAATTAAAAAATCCCACAGGTATCGGACTTAGAGAATATATTAAAGTATTAAAAGCCAAAAATATGTTAAAAGAATTGCCTTAATTTAACTAAAAACCTCTGTAATTTTTGGTTGTATTTGTTTTTTTCTAGACATAACTCCTTTTAAAAATATCTCGTTATTTTCAAGTTTTCCAAAAGCCTTTTCAACTAAATCTAATTTTTCACCAACTGCTAACAAAATAGTATCTCCTTCTAAAATATTAGTTACCATTAATAAAAATACATCTCCTCCTTCCGATTTTAAATATTCTTCCATAGTTTTTAAGTATTCTTCTTTTCTGCTTAAAACATCATTGTAGTCCAAAACTTCCAACTGAGCACAATACACAATACCTTTATTCAAATTCCATTTTTTACAGTCTTTTGTAATATTTTCTAGAATGTTTTCGGATAATTTTGCTCCT
>CAZNYH010000067.1:0-6497 GCA_964577235.1 uncultured archaeon
TATTTTGATTGTGATTCATACATAGATTTAAATAATCATTATATAGAAGTTGAAAGTGCTTCAAAAGATTTCATATATGGTTTATCATTAGTGTTATTAAGATACGGCATTTTATCAAAGATATACATTAAAAAGATAAAAAATAAAGAATATGCCGTCCTTAGAATCAAAGGAAAAGATAACCTAAAAGCTTTCAAGAAATACATAAATTATACAATAAAGTATAAAGCGAAGCGATTGAATGAAATTATTAAAAAAGCGAAAAAAGATGAGACATATCCAATAAAAGAAGAAATTAAAAGATTAAGAATTTTATTTGGATTTACAAAAAACGAATTAAATAAGTATATTCCTTATTATTCAAAGTGTGAAGAAAATAATAGATTCAGCAAAAAAATAATTAAAAAACTAACTTCAATACTTAAAAGAGGGCCTAAAAATTTAGAAAAAAAGATAAAAGTTTTAGAAGGAAAAATTAAAGATGTAAATTATCTAAAAGCATTTGAAAGAGATGGGTTAATAAAAGAAGGAAAACTTACTGAACTAGGAAAAGAAGTTTTGGAAATTTGGAAGAATAAAGAATTTAAAAAATATGAGTGGCAATTAGATATTTTAGCAAACTTGATTGAAAATATTAATTTTGTTCCTGTAGAAAAAATAGAAAAAATACCATTCAAAGGCTATGTTTATGACCTAACAACAAGTTTAAACAATTTTGTGGCAAATGGAATAATTGTTCACAATACTACATTATTAGACGCAATTAGAAAAACTACTGTTGCTCAAAAAGAAGCTGGAAGGATTACTCAACATATAGGTGCTACTGAAGTTCCAAAAGAGATAATCGAAAATATTTGTAAAGATTTAATCCAACAATTTAAAATAGAAATTAAAATTCCAGGATTATTATTTATTGATACGCCTGGACATGAAGCATTCACTAACTTAAGAAAAAGAGGAGGAAGTATAGCAGATTTTGCAGTTTTAGTTATTGACATAAATCAGGGTATTCAACCACAAACAGTAGAAAGTTTAAATATTTTAAGAGAGTTCAAAGTACCTTTCTTAATTGCAACTACAAAAGTGGATACAATAATTAAAGAAAAAGAATATTCTTTCTTAAAAGTTTTGAAAAAAATTGATCCAAGGTTGGAAGTGCAATTAGATGAAAAAATTTATAAATTAATTGGAGATTTATCACAATACGGCTTTAATGCTGAAAGATTTGATAGAGTTACAGATTTTACGAGAGAAGTAGTAATAATTCCAACTTCAGGTGTTACTGGTTTAGGAATAGCAGAATTATTATTGTTTATAACTGGGTTATCCCAAAAATATTTGAAAAATCGATTAGAAATTGATGAAAATTCACCAGTAATGGGAAATGTTTTAGAAGTAAAAGAAATGCAAGGAGTAGGTTTGGTAGCTGATTCAATAATTTACGAAGGGAAATTAAAAGTTGGAGATACTATTTATTTCATGACTTTGGAAGGAATCAAGGAAACAAAAGTAAAAGCGTTATTAAAGCCAAAACCGTTAAAAGATATAAGAGTAGTTAAAGAATTTTATAACGTAGACGAAGTTTACGCCGCTAGCGGAGTTAGAATTGTAGGACAAGATTTAGAAGGGATAATTCCAGGTTCACCAATTTCCACAAACAAAGAACTCGTTCAAAAAGAAATGAAAGTAGACATAGAAACTTCTGAAGAGGGCGTAATTATAAAGGCAGATACAATTGGAAGTCTAGAGGCTTTGGCAAAATTGTTGAAAGCCAATAATATTCCAATATCGAAATATGGAATTGGGGAAATTACAAAAGAAGATATAGCGTTTTGTGAAGTAATGAGAGAAAAAAACAGATATTTAGGAGTTATTTTGGGATTTAATGTTAAACCAGTTGAAGCAGAAGTTCCAATAATAGTTGATAACGTAATTTATAAAATCTTGGAAAAATATGAACAATGGAAGATTGAAGAAAGAGAACGGGAGAAAAAAGAGAAATTAGAAAAAATCACTTTGCCTGTAAAATTGAAAGTTTTACCTCAGTATATTTTCAGAAAGTCAGATCCTGCTATTTTTGGAGTAAAAATTTTAAAAGGAGTTCTAAAACCAGGATTTAAATTGATGGATTCTGAGGGATTGAAAGTAGGAGAAGTTAAAGGAATTCAATCAAATAATATGCCTTTAAAGGAAGCAAAAGAAGGAGAAGAGGTAGCGATTTCAGTTCAAGGAGGAGTTATCGGAAGAAACATTGACGAAGATGATACGCTGTATTCGTTTTTAACTGATGAGGAAATAAAAATTTTGAGAAGTGCTTTTCATTTGTTAGACGAATCTCAAAAAGAAGTTTTGAGAGAAATTATTGAAATAAAACTTAAAAAATCAAAATAACATAAACAACATACAAAGTCAATAACATCAATGCTTCTTTTTTCTCTATTTCTCTATTAAACAATATAAAAAATAAAGCAAAAGTCAAAAATAACATGAAAAAGTACCAAGATAAATTTGGGACTGTTATAGTGCCTATTATTCCTGGAATTCCAATAACTCCTAAAATGTTAAATATGTTAGATCCAATTACATTTCCAATTGAAATATCTATTTTGCCTTTTTTAGCAGAAACAACACTTACTACCAATTCTGGCAGTGAAGTCCCTAAAGCTAATATAAATGCTGATAAGTTAAATACTCCTATATTCAAAAGTTTTGATAGTTTGAGAAGCATATTTACAGTCAATTCTGCACCTATATAAAGTCCAATCAAACTAATTATGAAGATTATTAAGGTTTTTAAATTAAGTTTTTCTTTTGATTTTTCTAGATTTTTAATTGAAAGTAAAATATAACTTAACAAAGATAGAACTAAAAATATTGATTCTACAATTTCTATTTTTCCATCAAATGCAATTAAATATAAAAAAATACTAACTAAGATTAAAAAAGGAAAATCTTCTTTTAACAAATTATATTTTATTTTATATCTCTTCGCAAATAATGAGGCCGCACCTAAAACTAACAAAATATTTGTAATATTTGATCCAATTACATTTCCAACTATTATTTCTGTATGTTTGTTGATTGCTGCAACTAAAGATGAAGATAATTCAGGCAATGAAGTTCCTATTCCTACTAAAATAGCACCTAATACGAAATTTGGAAGACCGATATATTTTCCTATTTTCTCAGCACTTTCTACAAAATAATCCGAACTTTTAACAAGGATAAAAATCCCAACACTTAAACAAATAAAAGCAACAATAATGTCTAGCATTAATATAATATTAATCAACGCAAGCCAGTTTGAAGTTAACATTTTAAAGACAAACTAACGACTTCACTTTTTCCTTTTTTCATGTAAACTCCAATTATTTTGGATCCATATTTAACAATATTGTCCCGATGGGTGATACAAATTACTTGAGAATTTTTAGATAATTTCTCTAAATATTGACCTAATTTTTCAGAATTCAATTTATCTAATTGTTGATCAGGCTCATCAAAAATATAAATTGGATATGGTTTATAGAAAGCGATTGCTAAAATAAATGCTAATGCTGTTAGAGTTTTTTCTCCCCCGCTTAACGCCTCTATATTTGTAATTTTCTTTCCATGAGGTTGAGCAACAATTTCAATTCCATCTTTTAATATTAAATCTCCATATCCTTTCATAATTTCTGCAAAACATTCTTGGAATTTTTTTCTAATATTTTGAAATGTTTTACCAAATTTCTCTTCTTTCTCTTTTTTAAGATTTTCTATAAATTCTATGATTTTTTCCTTCTCCCTTAAAAGTTTTTCATATTTTCCTTTAATTTCTAAAAATTGTTTTTCAGCATTTTTAAATTCTTCTTCTGCATTTAAGTTTACCTTCATTTGAGATATTTTAGATTGAATCCTTTCAATTTCTTTATCAAAATTCTCTACAAATATAGGATTTTTTTCTTCAACTTTTATTTCATTCAGTTTATTTTCCAATCGAGAAATTTCATATTCTAGTTTGATTTTCTCTTCAATCAATTTTTCTTCTTCCGAATTAATCTCATTCAATTGAGATTCTAATTTATCAATTTTTTCTTTTATTTCTTGATAATTAACATCTACTTCTGGTAAAAGTTTTAACCTGTCTTCAATGTTTCTCAATTTTGATTTTAAAGCAATTAACTCTTCTTTATAAGTAATTACTTTTGAAGTAATTTCTGAAATCTTTTTTTCTATTTCTAAATTTTGTTCTTCCAGTATCTTAATCTCATTTTCCAACTTTTGAATTTCATTTTCATATTTTTGAGATTCTGTTTTTATTTCTTGAACCTTTAATAATTCATTCTTTTTATTTTCTAATTCCTTAATTTTTTCCTCAATAGAAATTATTTCATCTTCCAAAATATCTATATCCACATCAGGAATTTCCTTTTCAATAACTTCTATTTCTTTAGAAATTTCGATTATTTTCCTATCAATTTCATAAATCTTTTGAGACATTTTTAAAATTTCTTTTTCAATAAATTCCTTATCTTTTTTTAGTTCTTGATATTCTTTTTCCAAATTAGATTTTTCCAGAATCTTTTTAATATTTATTCGTTCCCTTGAACCTCCCGAAATTACTTTTGAAATTTCACAAATATCTCCATCTAAAGTAGCCATTCTGAAATTGTATTTCTTAAAATACTTTGGAGAATTTACTATTACTGTCTCTCCAAAAATGTATTCAAAAACTTTTCTAAATTTTTCAGGGAAATTAATTAAATTTATAGCATAATCTATAATTCCTTCCCCTGAAATTTTTCCAATAGGTTTTGATTTTACATTAAGAGGAATAAAAGTTTGTCTTCCCAAATTTAATTTTTTTAATAATTCTATACATTTTATTGCCACATCTTCATTTTCTACTACAATATAAAAGAATCTTCTCCCTGCTGCACTTTCAATTGCTTGAGAGTATTTCTCATCATAAGAGCACAAATTGATTGCAAAATCGTAAACTCCATCTATAGTTTCTTTTAAAATATTTACTACTTCTGGGTTAATCCCTAAGGATTTCAAAATATTTAATTCTCCTTTATAAGTGTTTAATTCTTCTTTGATTCTTTCAAGAGTTTTATTTATGTTTGACAACCTATTTTCTAAAGTCTCTTTCTCTGATTTTAAATATTTTCGATTTTCTTCTAAAAGATTTAACTCTGATTTTAGTTCTTGAAGTTTTTGAATTAAGGGCAATTTAGATTTTGCTATTATATAATTTTGTAAAGATCGTTCCCTCTTTTCTCGCAAAATTTTTATTTCATTTTCTATTTTTTTAATTTCTTCTCGGGTTTTTAACAAATTTTCTAACAATTTCTCTTCTTTTTCTCGTTCTTTCCTGTATTTTTCCTTTAATTCAGAAAGTTTTTTATAATAGGGGGAAATATCTATAAGTTTCAAATTCTTTTTTTCTTCTTCTAAAACCTTTATTCTTTCTTCTAATTCTTTTATTCTTTTCTCCAACTCTGATTTCTCTTTTTCGAGGGAAACTCTTTCCCCTGAAATTTTTAAAACTTCAATTGCTTTCTCCTCTTCCTCTTTTAAAGATTTTAGTTCATTTAATAAATCTTTCTTTTTAGTTTTTAAATTTTCTAAATTATTTAAAATAACTTTTAATTTTTCTCTTAATTTTAATACTTTTTGAGAGATTTTTTCCTTTTCTTTTAAAAGTTTTCCAGCTTCTAATCTTTTTAATCTATCTTTTAATAAGTAATATTCTTTTAACTCTTCAAACTCCTTTTTTGTCTTTTCATAAAGATTTCTTTTTTCCTTATAAACAATTTCAATTTCTCTCAAATCTTGATTTGCCTTTTCTAAATTTTTTTTCGCTTCTTCTATTTTTTCCTCAAAATGTTTTATTCCTGCTACTTCTTTAATAATTTCTAATCTTTCTTTTGGAGATGCCTTTACTAATTTTGTAATTTCCCCTTGAAGGATAAAATTATACCCTTCATAATGTAACCCGTGCTTTTCTAAAAAATCTATTATTGTATTTCTAGTCACTATTTTTCCATTTAGTCTATAAATATTTTTTCCCGATTTAGTTACTTCTCTTGAAATCGTAATTTTCTCTCCATTTACTTCAAATTCTCCTGAAACAATACAAAAATTTTCTCCATATCTAATTAAATCTTGAGTTCTTGAAATTCTTAATTGTTTTCCTTTTAAACTTCCAAATAAAAACAATAAAGCATCCACAATATTAGATTTGCCTGAACCATTAGGACCTACAATCATAGTTAAATCTCCAAAGTCTATTTTAGAATTTGAAAATGATTTGAAATTTACTAAGGTCAAAGATTTTAGTTTCATAAAGAATTATTTTGTAAAAGTTTTAATATTTTGTTTTAGAAAAAATTAAATAAAATTATTATGTTTCTATGATTTGGATAAAACTAATATATAAGATTATAATTATTTTCATTAATGGGGCTTGACTTAAATAATTTAAAAGAGGCATATTTACTATATAGAAT
>CAZNYH010000068.1:0-5316 GCA_964577235.1 uncultured archaeon
TAAAATTTTGCCTGAAAACCTGATATATTTTCTTTCAAGTTCTTTTTTTCAACTTCAAGTTTAATATAACACAAAATGCTTTCTTTCTTTCCAGAAACGTCAATAGTTCTTTTAGTTTTGCCCTCAACAATATCTCCCTTGTGAATTATTTTTTCCAAAATCCATAAATCTTCATAATCTTCAGGAATAACTTTAAATATTTTTTTCTTGATATCTTGTTCAATTATTTTCATTAATTTTATAGATTGCCACTAAATATTCTGTATCTTATTATTTTTAAGTCTTCATCTGGTATTTTATTAAACATTAAGTGTTTATCTGCATATATCAAAGGACCATTTTGAATTTCCTTTAAATCTTCATATTTGATATTGTATTTATCACAAATTTCAATAACGTCTTTTCCATAATCATCTTCATTTAAAACATTTTCTAATAAATATATAGTCATCGCATCTTCACAAAATCCCGGTGCATAAAATAAAAGAAATTCCACATAATCTCTATATTTGCATTTTTCTGAAGGTTCTATAGACTTCAACAATTTTAAGTAATCTGTATATCCCATCAATCGTAAATTCCTTAGGTTTTCTATCATATTTTGATACCAATTGTCTCCACCAATAAAATACATCAAACAACACAATTTAAAGTAAAAATAATAATACTTCCAAATATCTGTGTAACTTTCTTCATAATATTTCCAGTCAATTATAAGATTCTTGGCTTGTTCTGCTCCAATTATTTCGCATAACTCATAAAATGCAAAAAATCTGCAAAACCCTCTTCAAAATATCCTGGCATTGTAGAACATAATATTGACTTCCCAGTAATATGATGACAAAATTCATGAAATATTGTGAATAATACTCCTATTGGCCAATTTATATAATTTCTTCTAACTAATATTTTCAGGGGAATTTTATATTCTTTGTTATCATATAAATCTGGTGCTATTGCCATTACATCTGAGCGAAGTTCATTATAAGGAGGTGGAAAGTCCTCAACAACCTCAACTTCAATTTCTATTCCATATTTCTTACTTAAATAATCTTGAGCGAAATCGATAGGATTTTTGATTTTTAATAATATTTTCTCGTAATTTTTCATATTGTTAAAAATATTTTCTAAATCCTTTGCTACATAGTAGTTTAAACAATTCTTTCGATTAATTTGATCAAAGTTTTTGGATTTTTCAATAAATTCTTGAAAATCTTCAATATTTTTAATATAATCAATGAAATAATCAATATCGTTATATCTTGTTTTTGTGATATATGCGCAATCTCTCAATTTATCTAAATTTTCCATAAAAGTATTATACCAATAAATTTATAACCTGTCTTCTGGTTTCATTCATAAATTGATCAGTTTTATCAACAATTTTCACTTTCAGTCCAAGGTGTTTTAATACACGTATAAACTTATTTGGATGGATATTAGAAACAATAGTTAAATTGTTTAATGAAGAAACCTCATTTAAAAATTTATCCACATCTGAATACTCAGAATCTCTTTTTATTAATGTATAAAATAACCCACACATGCAAAGTATTTCTAAAGCTAATACTATAATAGAAACTTCTGGAGGAGTGTATTCATCTCCAAAAATACCATAAATTCCTAATATAGCTATAATTGCCGAGAAGTAAAATATTAATATTGTATTATCATCTTCATTTTCAAACACGATATCTGGTAATGACTCTTTTAAGAAAACAACAGAAATTTTTTGAGTTTTAAAATAATTTCCCACTATCTCTAAAGATTCAACATTTTCAGAGTAAATATAATGTAAAGTTACTGTTTTGTTTATCTTTATTTCATAAAATTCACAATTTTTGATTGATTTTAATAATTTTAAATAAGAAAAATTATTATCTTGATTTATTCCTGCAAATATCCCTATAGAAAAAACTATTTTCTTTAAGAAATCTCTCCTCGCTTCTGAGAATTTTGGGCTGTTAATCCCTTTAATCTCTTCTTTAAGGCTCTTAATTAGAGTTTTCACTATATTTCTAACTCTTTGAAATAGTTTTGTTTTCATAAATTGAGTATAGTTATTATAATATATATTATTTATACCTTAAAATAGGAAATAACTTATAAAATCAGATTAAAGTTTATATTAAGACTCTCATTAAATTGTTTCTTAAAAATATCTAATGATAGCAATAGTGGGAAAACCGAATGTAGGTAAATCTACATTCTTTTCAGCATTGACAATGTGTAATGTGGAAATTGCAAATTATCCATTCACCACAATAAAACCAAATGAAGGAATAGGATATGTTAGATTTGAAGAGCCAAGTTTAAAATTAAATTTAAAGGCAAATCCAAAACATGGATTTATAAAAGGGAAATATAGATTTGTTCCTGTAAAATTAATCGATGTGGCGGGATTAGTTCCTGAAGCACATAAAGGAAGAGGATTAGGAAATCAATTTTTAGATGATATTAGACCTTCAGAAGGGATAATTTTGGTAATTGATGCTAGTGGGAGTACTGATAAAGAAGGAAAATTTGTAGGAATAGGAAAACACAACCCAGTAGATGACGTTAACTTTTTATTAGAGGAATTGGAAATGTGGATAAAAAACATAATTTTATCCCATTTAGATCGAATGAAAAAAATCCCAAAACAAGCCCATGAGATTCTTTATGATTATTTAAGTTCTTTTAAGATTACAGTTGATGAATTAAAGGAATACATAAAAGATTTACCTCCTTTACAATTTTGGCAGGAAAAAGAAGTTTCTACTTTAGCAAAAAGATTAATAAAACCAATTGTTATTTGTGCAAACAAAGCAGACTTAAATCCAGATTTAGCAAAAAAATTAATTAAAGAAATTAATTTCCCAACAATTCCGTGTTTTGCAGAAGGAGAAAGAATCTTAAAAATAGCAGATGAAAAAGGATATATTGAATATGTTCCAGGAGAAAACAGTTTTATTATTAAGAAAGAATTAAATCCTGAACAAAGAAAGGCTTTAGATTATATTGAAAACTTTTTAAAAGAGTTTGAGAGTACAGGTGTACAACAAACTTTAGAAAAATTGGTTTATGATTTATTAAATTATATAGTAGTATTTCCAGTTGCAAATGAAAAATATAGTGACAAGGAAGGGAATATACTTCCAGACGCTTTTTTAATAAAAAAAGGAACTACAGCAAAAGAATTTGCTTATAAAATCCATTCAGAAATAGGGGAAAAATTTATAAAAGCGTTAATTTTGAATAAAAATAAAATTGTAGGAAAAGATTATGTCTTAGAAAACGGAGACATTATATGCTTTAAGATATAAATATTTTGTATCTTTAATTAGGTAATGCTAACATTAAAAAAAGAGATAATTATATATGTTGGAGTATATGTTTATCCTCTAAAGTTATGGATTCCTTTCAAGAAAAAAATAGAAGAATATATTAAATCTAGAGATTATGGTTTGAATTTTAAAGTCGAATTTGGATGTGATTATGTTAAAGTAACACTCGAAGGTGAATGTAAAAATATAGATTTAATTAAAGAAATCGAAAATTTAGAACCAAAGTTAAAAGAATTTGTTAAGGGTTTAATAATTAAAAATAGAGGAATTTTCAATGAGGTTTTACTATATAAAGAAAAATGTAAAGATACAAAGGAATTTTTAGAAAAATTAGAAAAATTATCAAAAAAATTAATAGTTTAAAATTTAGAGTACAAAATGTTTTTTCCTCCACCTCCTTCATCAAAATAATCTCGTTTTAAAATTCTTATAAGTTCCATAAAAACTTCATTTGGCACTACATTGCTTATTTCATTTACATCTTTTTCCAATTCTTCTTTATCACACTTTTCAATTAATTCTTGCTTATCTTTAAAATCATTTTTGATTTCTGTATTTTTCATCTCAGAAACAGAAATATTAGAACCTTTAATAAGTATATTTGAAAGTTTACAATTATGAAAACTACATTCATAGAACTTTGCTTGGGTAAAATCAACCCACTTAAACTTGCAATTTATAAACTTACAATTTTTGAAAATAGAACCATTAAAATTGACAAACAACACTTTACAATTTAAAAATAAGCAGTTAATAAATTGAGTTTTTTCGCCAGTAACACATATAAAATCACAATTTTCAAAGGTTTTATTTTCCAATTTTAAACCAGAAGTCCATAGAATTATATAATTTTTAACGTTTTTTAGTTTATTAAAAATATCTTTATTATATCTCCTTATCATTGGTTTCTCCATAAATATTAGTTTGCATAATATATAATATGAGATGGCACGACGACTTTGATGAGTTTTTCGAAAGAATCTTAAAAAGAATGTTGGAAGATATCAAAACAATGAGCAAATATATGAGCATTAGTGAAAGATATTGGCATATACCTGAATATAATATAGAAGATGCTGGAGACCATTATTTAATTCAAGTATATTTGCCAGGAGTAAATAAAGAAGATATAGATTTAGAGGCGGATGAAAACAATATTTATATAAAAGTAGAAAAGAAAGAAGAAGAAAAAGAAAAAAGAGGCTTTTCATCGAGATATTATGGAATTCAAATGGCAATCCCATTGCCTCAAAAAATAGACTTAGATAAGTTAGAAGTTCAATATAATAATGGTATGTTAGAGATAAAAGCATACAAAAAAGAATACTCTGGTAAGAAAAAATTCCTTATCCCATAAATTTTATAATGCCGGGGTGGCCGAGTGGTTAAGGCGACGGCCTGCTAAGCCGTTCCCCGTAAGGGGTCCAGGGTTCGAATCCCTGCCCCGGCGCCTAAAAAATATAAATAACAATGAATAATATTACTAATAAGCGCCGGTAGTCTAAGTGGCAGGACGTCGGCCTTCCAAGCCGACGGTCCGGGTTCGAGTCCCGGCCGGCGCATAATTTTTAAATAATTTTCTGAGCAGAAATATTAATGTTTAAATTTAAGAAAAAAGATATTAACTACTATTGCCTTGAAATACCTGAATTCTCAGAATTAGAAATTCAATTAATAAAAGCGATTGTAAAAGCAATTGAAAGGCAGGATTATTCTTTTGAGATAGAACATTCAATTACTCGAGAATTTCTCTCAAACACTTTTCCTTCGTTTTTAATTGATCATAAATTAGAACATCCAGATATTCTTGTTGATAGAAACACTCTAAAAAAAATAGTTTCCTTATTTGAACATTATTTATCAAAAATTCCTATAGTAAAAAACGCCAAAATTTTAGCACAATATATTGTCTACAATTTATACAATTTACCAAAAGTAAATTACTTATTGGAAGACGATAATATAGAGGAAATTGAGGTTAATGGGCCAA
>CAZNYH010000069.1:0-4099 GCA_964577235.1 uncultured archaeon
TAACTATTATGAGCAAAGCTACTATTAATTTCCAATGTTTTTGTATTATATTTTGCATAAATATTTTTTAAGATATTATTGTTAAGAACATATTTTATGGTTTTTTATGTTCTGTATTTTTCTATTAATTCAGGAATTTCGTTATATCCTATACACAGATTTCTTAAAGGACATTTTGAACATTTTGGCTCTTCATGATTAAAACAAAATTTTGTGCCTATATATATAAGCCCATCATCAAAATTAGCTATACTATAGTTTTCTAGATATAAAAGCAAATTTGGAAAATGTTGAATTTCAATATATTTTATTTGAGTTTTGTTTTTCTTTAATTTTAAATATTCTGTTACAATTTTTCTATAAATATTCAAGATTTCTTCATCAACATTTTTTATTTTTTTCCCTCGTAAATTTGTTACTCTTATGTAATTTAATCCTCCTTTGCCTTTCCCTCTTTGTATTACATTCCACTTCTCATACTCCTTTAAATTTGCCAATTCTAATAGAAAGCCGGTTCTAAACAAAACTCTCCCTGCGTTGCTATCAAAAGGAAGCTCGTATGATATTTCACTCCAACCTCTGTCTTTTTCTTCATCTTTCTTTCGATATAGTTTAAACGTGCTAACGTACATTTTTGTAAATAAATGACAAGCTTTGTCTCCAATAGCGCTCCCTAATCCATATCTCTCGTGATTTTTTAATTGTCTAGCCATCCTTTCTGCTGATTCATAACTTTCTATATATTCCACGAAAGGTTGGTATGATCTTTTACTAACTCTTTCTAAATCTTTTTCTAGCAATATAAATAAACATAACGGAGTCTCCCATCGATGTACTGTATAATCCAAAACTTGTCTTATTGGAACGATACCTCTCATGGATTGAGCAAAAAATAAGCTATATTTCTCAGGATTAGTCTTATTTTCCTTCGCCCATTCATATTTTCTTATTTCTTTTATAGAGTTGTGTTTTAAAATTAATTCATCTATTGAAATATTTAGTTCTCTAAAAAAATCAATAGGTTTGTGTAAAATTCTAATTTCTTCTTGATATAAACTAGTTATAACCTCTTTCAAATATTCTCTTACTCCAACAATGTCTGGTCCTTGGTCCAAGACTACTCCCAACAACAATAACCTTGCTACTATTTCCCTTCTTGTAAACTTCCCATCTAGCTTATCTGGTTCAATTAGTCTTCCATTTTGAAAGTAATGTTCAAAAACTTGAATTTCATTTATAGGATATATTTGTCTATGCCGTTCCCCTATATTTGAAACAATTCTGGTAATCTCTCTCAAAAAATTTATATTCATAAATAACACCTCAAAATAAAGAGGTTTTTATAGGCGCTATCTCTTTTAACCTTTCTTTCGCTAGTTGGACATATTCAGGAACAATTTCAAATCCTAAAAAATGTCTATTTAACCTTTTAGCACATACTGCTACAGTACCTGAACCAATAAAAGGATCAAACACAACATCTCCTTCATCGCTGCTATATAAAATTATCTTTTCAACTAATTTTAATGGCAATTTAGTAGGGGTTTTTATTTCACCTTTCCAATACTCTCGATTTATAATCCAAACGTCTTCTGGATAATGTTCGATTTTGTTAAATTTGTATTTCTTTTCGTCTTTAACTACAAAGAGAATGTGATAATGGCTTGTGACAAATCTCTTTTTGGTATAAACTCCAAATTGATACTTCCAAATTATATGATTTATTGTGATAAATCCAACATCATCTAGAGCATTTAAAATATCCTTTAAATTTGTCCATCCTGAAAAGACATACATACTTCCTGTTGGTTTTAAAATCCTATATGCTTCTTTCATCCAATTATAAGAAAATTCATAATATTTTTCTTTTGGAATTTCATTATAACCTTCTAACACCTTATTGGAATCTCTATTATAGTTACTTCGTTTAGCTTTGAAATCAATCGCAAACGGAGGATCCGTAATAATTAAATCTATAGTATTATCAGGGATATCTTTCATTAGCTCTAATGTATCTCCGCAATAAATTTCATCTAATTTAAATTTCCCAATTCTTCTTTCCATAATTTTATAAATGCCAGAAGTATTTTTACAAGTTATAGCTTGATTTTAATTGGAGTTATTTTATTGGTATTTATATCCATTGAACTTTTGAGAACTGTTTATATTTATATCACAAAACAAGAAGTTTATTTACAAGCTTTATTTGAAGCATCACTAGTTGCTATTTTAAGAAAAATTATTTTAATAGAGGTTGAATCTTTAGATCCTTTTTACATAATATCCTTATCTGTTTTGTTTTTTGTTTTGACTTATGTTTACTTTAAGCAATATAAATAAATTATTCAATTCTTGGAGCTAAATACCAAGTATATATAGCCTCCCCTATATTGTAAACAATTTTACAGGGAGCGTCTGTATTATACATAAACTCTAGAGATGAAGTACTTTCTAAATATTTAACCATTTTTTTCAAAAATTCTAATCCATAAATTGCTGTAACTTCTCCTTCACATTCAATTTCGTCTAAAGCAGGATCTTCTTTAGTCATTTCTAAAATATAATCTCCTTTTGTTGGGTTTTTAGCTTCCATAACAAATTTTTCAGGAGTTGTAGTAACTTGAACACTATCTGAAAATTTAGAAGCTTCTTCAACTGCTGTGGCAAATATTTTTCCAATTATCTTAACTTTTGCTTTGAACTCTAAATTTAATTCAGGTACTTCCATATATTCTACATCAACTATTGGGACGTATAAACTTCGTTTAGATGTGCTCCAAATAGTAAATTTCAACCTTCCATCTTCAGTTTCTTCTACAATTAATTTATCACTTCCAGCCACTTTTTTAAGAATTTCGTAAACATTTTTCAATTTTAATCCATATTCTTTAGTCCCTTCTACCTCATATTCTTCAAAAGCATAGCTTGGCATATAGAATTCTAATAACGCTACTTTGTTAGGGGTTGGCATTTTGATTTTCAATCCATCTTGATCTACTACTAATAATACTTCTTCAAACATTTCCATTATTTGTCTTGTGATTCTTTTGAACTCAGATGCTTTATGATATTGAAATCTCACATAAAACACCTCCTTTATTAAAATATTATATTTAAAGTTTAAGAAAATTTTATTACAAACATTTCAATTACTTTCATTTTTGAGTTCAAAAGTCCTGAAAGAGATGGGTTTGTTCGGTCCCCACTTACAAACTCCTTAATATAAGTTCCAGATTCTGCTTTTATTTCAGCAATAACAAATCCATCCAAAACTTTTATTGATTTAGCATAATAAATAGTTTTCTCCCTTAACTTGTCCTTTTTTCTATGTAATATTCTAGTTGGGGTTCTTTGAGATATTTTTATGTTTTCAAAATGAAATTCTTTAGGACTATCCGTTCTAATAAATACTAAATAAGTTTTAGGAATTTTTTTAGATTTTATAGTTCTGACTTCTTTTTTAGATGAAAATCTTAAATCTTT
Organism: uncultured archaeon; assembly: GCA_964577235.1. Classification (GTDB taxonomy): domain Archaea; phylum Iainarchaeota; class Iainarchaeia; order JAADDC01; family CAZMYQ01; genus CAZMYQ01. The sequence continues at coordinate 3,484 of CAZNYH010000069.1, forward strand.
TATCTCTATCAATCCAGTGGAATTAACTTTTTCCTTAAGTTCTTCTAAATTTATTTCTCTAATTTTAGGATTTATGACTTCAATAACAAATTCTCTCCACCCTAGACATAAAACATCAATATCTTCTCTTCCACATCCGTGAAATTTTGTCTTTTCTCCTTTAGTCATTTCTAATAAAGGCTTTGCTATTAAATCTTCTACAGTAATTTCATAAAGTTTTCCCTTATAATTGCATCTTTCGCATCCTTTCCCTTTACAAATTCTGCATGGCCATTTTGTTTGAGGAATTTTAGAATATTTATTATATTTTCCGTAAATATATAAAGGTCTTGGTTTTATTTCTCCATTTGGCCAAATCTCAACATCTGGATTTTTAGGATCATACACATATCCTTTACTTTCAAATTCCTTTCGGATTTGTTGTTTAAGTTTATTATCTTTACAACATACTACAAACGTTTTAAATTGAATTTCCATAAATTTAACATATTATAGATTTATAATTTTCTAAGTTGATATTTAATAGTTTTTGTAGATTTAGATAATGCCATTAAAACTGCATAACAATTTATCTTCTTTTTACAGTCTTGTTTGAATTTAAGAATACTTTAACAAG
>CAZNYH010000070.1:0-5790 GCA_964577235.1 uncultured archaeon
GTCTAATTATAGAATGATTCAAAGATTTACTGAGTATAAAGCAAATTGGGATGGTATAGAGGTCATTTATGTAAGTCCTCATAAAACCTCATCTATTTGTCCTTTTTGCTCCGATGACGAAAATTTCAGCAGGAGCGAGAATTATACTGCGATAACTGTGGTATTTTAATTGACAGAGATGTTTTGGCCACTTTTAACTTGCTAAGAAAATACCTGAAATGCGGTGTCTCACCGGGCCGCCCGCTGATGAGTCGGAGTATTTTGACAGGCAAAGGAATACTCCGAGGAGGTTGGAAAGCCGCGATGAAGTTTCCCTATGAGTTGACGAGGGAAACTGAGGTTGCACACTAATATAGTGTGCAACGTGATTAAATTAATTATGCAAATATTTGATAAAAAAACATACGAAGATTATGATTTTGAGGAAACATATTGTAAGTTGTTAGAACTTTATATAAAACATACTGGAAAATGTACTATACCAGAGGCTTTAAAATTAGTAGCGATATTTTTAGAAAAAGAGAAATTTTATCCTCAATCTGAAAAAGATTTAAGAGAATTTTTTAAACAAAATTTGAAAGAGTTTGTAAATTTTTTATATAGTGATGAAATATAGGATATTATCGAAAAGTTAAGAATTTCTAAAAATGTTTTAAGATTATTCAGACGAGAAGTTTATTCTATTGCAAGTAGCATTCCATATAAATCATACTCCTACCTAAATCTATTAACTTTGCTATTTGGAGATATAAAAACATCTGATTACATTTATGAAGAACCTCTAAAAAAAGATAGTGAAAAAACAAACATAAGCTTAGAAAACCCTCTAATTTTCATTTTTGAACTTTATTATTATTCTGGAATGACTTATAAATTAAAAAACTTAAAATCTCTTTTGTGTGGCTACATAATATATCTCTATTATAAAGAAAAGGGAAGAGATTCAATAAGTATTTTTTCTATTTTGGAAGAATTCAAAAATAGAACTATAAAAGAATATGAATCTTATTTAGAACCTTCTTTAATTTGGTTAGAAAATGTATTTGGGATAAACTTACCTAATTACTACATACATTCAATTAAAAACCTTTGTATTTTTTCAGAAGATAAAAAACGCCATGATTTGTCTGTTTTATGTGCACTGTCATATGTCTTATATAGAAAAGTAGATCATTATATTTTAAAAAGTCATGAATTTAAACAAAAAGCAGCACATTATTTGTGTATAGATGTAGATAAATATTTAGAAAAAATAAAATCTCGCCAATTGAATAATTACATTAAAGAAAGCAAGTATCAAAAATGGATAAAACCTATTGAATATTTGGTTAAATATATCGACAATCACGGTAAAAACTTTACAGAAAGATTTGTAATTGAATTTATTAGGCTAATATTTTCATAATTATAATGAAAATAGTTTTATGTATCGATATTGACAATGATATTGGAAGAAAAGTAGGGATTGAGGGGCCGATTATTGGATTAAAAAATAACGAAAAGGTTGCTACAAAATTATTAGAAGTAGATCCTGAAGATACCGATGGAAACGCTATATTTGGAGCTATAAAATTATACAAACAAATTAAAGGAAGTAAGGAAATTATTACAGTAACTGGAGATAAAAACGAAACTGAAGCAATATTCAAAGTAGAAAAGCAACTAAAATATATTAAAAACAAATATAAAAATCTAGAATTTTATATTGTTTCTGATGGAGCCGAAGATGAATCTGTTTTGTATTTAATTAAAAATTATGGTAAAATATTAGGAGTAAAAGTGATAACGCCAAGACAAATAAAATCTTTAGAGAAAATAATCTATGTATTTAAAGAATTAGTGAAAGACAAAGAGATTGCTAGATATGTATTTGGGATTCCAGGACTTATTTTGTTGCTAATTGGATTATTTGGAGACTTAGGAATAAAAATAGTGCTGGCTCTTTCAGGACTCTTTTTAATATTTTATGGATTTAGGATAGATGAAGTCGTAAAGGAAAATTTAAAAGACATTTTGAAATCTAAACATAAAATATTGACTGTTATATGCTTCATAATGAGCATCATGTTTTTCATTTTTTGGATAACAAGTTGTTATCAATATTTGGAAAGTTTTATAAAAGAGCATTATGTCGAATATTTGATTGCCTTTTATCATAATCATTTAGAATTGTTAATAATTTCATTACTTTGGTTGCTTTTAATCAGAAGAATCAATATTTATGTGATTATTTTACTTTTATTTTTAGATGTGTCTTTTATGTTATATATTAATTCAATTTCTATAGTTCAATATTTTTTGATAGTTCTTAATTTGTTTGTTTTAGGTTTTATCATAGATAAAGTGATAAAAATTATTAATGAAAGTTTATACAAGAGTTTTGCCATCTGAAAAACCAGAGATTGTTTTAAAAATTTTAAATAAAATCTTTCCAACAATTGAATTCAAAAAAGAAAATGATGAATTTAGAGGAGAAGGTTCATTGGAAGATTTAAATAAGTTAATTTATTTATGCGATAGACAAAAAATTCTTGGAACTTTTAGACAAATAGTGAAAAATTATAAAGCAATTCCTATTCATAAAGAGGTTGCGTATTGGGAAGTAATCAGTTTTGACGAAAATCCTCCTCTGGGATGTATATATGTAATTTTAAGTGATGAAGAAAAGAAAGAACTTTTGAAGATTTTAGATGACAAAATATTAATGGAAAATCTAAAAATTGAAGTGCTGAAAAAAATAGTTGATAAATTGAATTAATCTTCATAAATTCTGACTTCTATTTGAGTTATTTTTCTGCAAATATCTTTCAAATAATATAAATACTCAGAAGTAGTTTTATATCTTAAATAACTTGGATCTAAACAGTTTTGTGGTATAAATTGCTGTAAAACCAATTTAGACGGAGAAACTAACCTTGCCACTTCAATTACATCTTCTTCTTTGTGAATAGGTTCTACAATCGTAATTCTAAACTCGTGATTTACTTGTGAAGATTTAATTATTTCGATAGATTTCAAAATATTTTTAATGTTATTGTATTTCACAAATTCAGGGTATTTTTTTAGAGATGTTTTTACATCCATCGAAATAAAATCCAAATACTTTAATATTCTACTTATCATTTCAGGATTACTTCCATTTGTGTCTAACTTTATTAAATATCCCATTTCTTTTATTTGAGTAACTAGATATTCTAATTCAGGATGAATTGTTGGTTCACCTCCCGAAATTACAACAGCTTCTAGAAAATCTTTCCTTTCATCTAAGAATTTTAATACTTCTTCTATAGACATTATAGGAGTTGTATTTAATAAAAAACTATTGTGACAATAAGGGCATCTAAAATTGCATCCAACTGTGAAAATTACACATGCAATTTTTCCAGGATAGTCTATTAATGAACTTTTTCTTATTGCTCCAATCATTAATATATTTATGCAACTTGTTGGAGTTGTACTTTTAATTTTGATATCTATTATATTATTATCTTATATTGCTACATGGGCTTTTGGTTTTTTTGGAGGATTAACAAACTCTTTGTATGAATTTACTTCTAATAGTTGTAAAGGAGAACTAAAGTTAGTAGGTTATAAGTTGGATAAAAATTTTATTGTTATTGTGAAAAATGTAGGAGACTATGTTGAAGGGAAGGTTTGGAGTATATTTGTATTTAGAGAAAATGAATTAAAGGATTATAAAGAAATTACTTTACCTTTTGAAAAATTAACTCAATACGAATCAACTACCCTAATTTTAGATTTAAATGTATCACAAGGAGATAAAATAAAAATATTAACTCCAGAAGGTTGCAGGTTAACTTTTTATGTAGATTGACATTTTTTGTCAGTTACTATTGAATTAAATATAGATAGCACACATTTTCTTGAAGCAACTAATAAATCGTAATCTTCCTCTTCACAAATATATTCTTCTCCCTTGTATATAGCATGAATCTTGATTTCCCACAATCTACCTTTTTTTATATGAATCTTAACTTTTGAAACTCCTATTCTAAACAATTTATTAACTTCTGATATGATTATAGACTTATTAACTTCATCAACTTCTCCTGAAAATTCTATGTTTCCTGCTTTTGAAGATTTCAAATAATATTTCAATATATCATATCTTGTGATCATTCCTACCACAATTTCTTCAAAACACACTGGTAGGCCTTTTATTTTATTATTTACCATTAATTCTATGGCTTTTTTAACTTCATCTGTTGGCTTAACATAAATTACTGGAGATTTCATAACATCTTTTACAGGAAGTTCTAAAATTGAAGTTCTTTCAGGAATCATCTTTCTTTCAAAATTTCTAGTTAAAACTTCGATTATGTCTTCTTCTGTAACTATTCCGACAAGTTTTCCGTCTTTTACAACAGGAAGCCTTCCAATATTATGTTTCCTTAATAGAGATCTTGCTTTTCCTATTGACTCATTTTCTTCTATCACAATCGCAGGATAAGTCATTACATCTTGCACTAAAGCGTTAATCTCTAAATTTTTCATAATATCCATATCAGTTACTATTCCAACAATCTTTTCTCCTTCCTTTACAGGAAAAGCTCTTTGGCCTGTTTTAAATATTAACTCAACCAATTCGTCTAATTCAGTATCTGGAGAAACAGGATGAAAAGAATAAGCTAGATTTTCTACTTTTTCATTAGCAGAATATGCATAAATCAAGTCATGTTTCGTAATCATTTTCTTAATCTCCCCATTTTCTTCTACAAGTAAAGTGTGTAAGTTGTTTTCTTTCATTATATGCAATGCTTTTTGGACTGTTTCTTCTGATTTTACAGTGACTATTTCTGTGCTCATTATGTCTTTCGCCTTCATAAAAATAATTATCACAAACTTAATAAATACAATAATGTTCAAGGAGGAAATCAAAAGTTATTATTCAAGAGTGTTTATCAAAGTACCTGAAATCCAATGTAGAGAATTTGGATATGGAACTGGATTTAAAAAGATTGTCACAAGACATATAAAATTTAAAAACAATCAAGAATTTAATTTATTTTTAAGGCAATTTGCGCCAAGATATGTCTCTTATTCCGTAGCTTATTATAGATTTCCAGACGCCCGAAAAATGGATGAAAAAGAATATTTGGGAAGAGATTTGGTAATAGATATAGACATAGATGAATTACAAATCCCGGAAGTTAAAAAATATTCAATAACTTATTGTAAAAAATGTAAAAAAGTATACAAAGACTTAAAACCAGTTTGCGATTGTGGAGAAAAAACTTTAAAAATATTATTTTATTCAGATGAACTCGATGAAATTGCTAAGAGAATTACAGAAGAAGTAATAGATATTTTAAAATATGAACTCGGGTTTAAAAAATTGTCTATAAATTTTTCAGGAAATAGGGGTTATCATATTCATTATAGGGAAAAATTGGAATTGGATGAGCATTCTTTAATTGAACTTCTAGATTATCTGATGATGAGAGGATTTGATTATAAGAAATTCTTTATAAAAGAGCGAAAAAGAAATTTTTATTTAGGTCCTCCAGCACAACCAATAAAAATAGGTCCTTTTAAAATATATTGGCCAAATAGAATTGGAAAAATTTTAAAATTAAGGCCTTATGGAATTGATGTTTCAGGAATTAATAAAGGCGTTTATGTGATTGAAAACCCAAATGTTTTGTATGGCGTAGCTCCATTTCACGAAATAGATTCTCAAACTTTTATTGATAAATATAGACTAATCAGAGTTCCTAATACTATTCACGGAGACACAATGATGATTGCAAAAGAAATAAATAATTTAAA
>CAZNYH010000071.1:0-14873 GCA_964577235.1 uncultured archaeon
GGTTTTGGGTTTGGATATTCTGTTGGAATAGCGTTTTTATTTATTTTTATAGGCGAATTTCTAACTAATTTAATTTCTTCTTTTTTAGTTTCTATAACAATTACAAAATTTACCCCTGAGCACTTAAGAATTTCTAAAAAAATCAAATGGTTGGTTGGGATAATTATCTATTTGTTAGTGTTTCTGGTGATTCTTTCGACCTTTGGATTTGATATTTATCCCTTATTGGCAGGTTTGGGTGTAGGTGGTGTCGCGTTAGCATTAGCATCTCAAAATGTTTCACAAAATTATTTGGCAGGATTGATAATACTTAGTGAAAAACAGTTTCATGTAGGAGATTATGTAAAAATAAATGATTTAGAAGGATTCATTTCGGATATTTCTTGGAGAAGTGTTACATTAATTACAAGAGAAGGAAACGCGATAATAATTCCAAATTCTAAATTATTAGAATCTATCGTGATAAATTATTATTTGCCGAAAGAAAGTAGTATTTTAAAAATAGAAGTAGGGATTTCATATGAGGAAAATCTTGAAAAAGTAGAAAAAATTTTGAAGAAGGTTGCTAAAAAAGTGCAAAGAAAATTTTACCCAACATATAAACCAAAAGTATATTTCACAAAGTTTGGAGATTATTATATTATTGCCAGAGTGCTTATTAAAGTTAGAAACTATTTAGATTATAGAAAGGCAACCCATGAATTTATAAAATTATTGATGAAAGAGGATATTAAAATCCCATATCCAACAATTACAATAAACTAATTACTTTCTTTTAAAGTATTCACTTAAAGGCTTTACTACTTTTAAAATTCCTGATTTTGTAATTTCAACTACATAAGTTCTTGTATCATGTCCACACATTCTCATTCCATCAATTCTTAACAATCTTATTATATCTCCGTAATCTAAATTAAACATTCTAACTTCAAAAGGTTTTTCAATTACTTTTTTGCCTAAAACTATTGTTCCATCCACTATATGGGCAACTGCATACCCACCTGCTGCTTCTGCTGAAATTTCTTCATGAGCACTTCTTTTTTGAGAAACTAAAATTCCAGTTTGATACCACTTTTTTAGGAAAGTGTAAATTCTTCTAACAATGTTTCTTGCCATCATCTCTTTTGATTCATATAATCCAGTTATAGAATCAATTACTACATTCTTAACATTGTATTCTTTTATAGCATAAGCCATTGTGTTAATTAAATTTTCAGGATTTTCTCTTAAATTAGTATAAGTAGCTGCATCGATAATAACAATGTTATCTTGCAGTTCTTCCCAATTTAAATTCATAGCTCTGGATCTTAATTCTAAAGATTGAACTAAAAAAGGAGCTGTGGTTTCTACAGTAACAAAGATAGTTGGATTTCCCAAAGATGCTTGCATAACAGTAAATTGTTCTGCTAATAAAGATTTTCCTGTATCTGGCACCCCAGTAACATTTATTACAGCATTTGAAGGCAATCCTCCAAGTTTTCTAATATTTCCAGACTCGTCAATAATATAAAATAAATCATCTAAACCTTCAACTCCACTTTTTATCCCATATAATTTTGGGACTTTTTTCTCAATTTCTTTTGGGATATGAATTGCTTCTCTAATCACTTCCTTCCAATACATTAATAAATTATTACTTAAAGTATTAATGGAACACCTCATTTTTGCAGGTGCTGTACTTTTAGTTTTATTGGTTGCAGGTTTGGGACTACTATATACAAAAACAGAAATTATAACTCCTGAAAAAATATATGGAATGGACGATTATGATTTAGTAGTTATAATGCACGATGGAAAAAATGCTAACGAATTTATATACAATATTTTTGATTCTTTAATTTATAGTTTTGAATTAGCAGCAAAATACGTTCAAAACTCTTATGACATAAATAAAATAAAAGACCTAAAAAATTACTTTAGAACTGATGTGGTATCTTATTATTACTTTCAAAAGGATAATTTAATAATTACTTTTGCTAAATTAAATCATTTATGTACAAAAGAAGATGTTTTGAACAGTTCACCTAACAAAAACATAATTGAAGAAACTTACAATGGAATTAAATATTACTATGTTGAAATAGAGAATTATTCTAACTATATAATTTGTGAAAACAGCAATATGGTTGTAATTACCGTTCCTTCAAAAGAAGGTAAAAATTTAATAGACAAATTACTATCTGCTAAGGAAAAGCCAATTCCAAATTATAATTACATAGAATATAAAAATCAAAAGGCTAAAATAGAATTTGAAAACGATAAAGTAATATTTTACCCAATAAATGTGGATTGTAATAATTTAAAAATATTGGACAAGTTCAATGAAGCTTTAATTTATTTGAAAACAAACTACGACAAAATTGTAGAAGATTTAGATCCAGAACAAGCAAAATATCTAAAAGATATTAGAAAGGATATTGAAAATATGAACAAACCTTTTGATGTTTCATGTGAAAAAGTAATAATACATAAAAAAGATTTTTATAAATTTTTGAAGTATTGGCCAGCACTAATAATTGCATTATCATTTCAAGTAAAATATGTTTAACCAAGCACAGTAAACACTATTAATTCGACATCTTCATCAATTTCAGCATTATCTGGAAGAACTTTTCCATTTTTTACAGCAAAACATTCTTCTGGTAAATATCCTTTTGAAATAATGTATTCAAATACTTTCATAAAAATATTAAGAAAATTCTCCTTTAATTTCATCTATTATCTTTTTGGCTGTTTCTTCATCACAATCCTCTGCTTTTTCCAAAATGTCTGAAATTTCAGGTAAATCGTTTTTTACAGGAACTTGGGCTTTTATTATTTTTTTAGGAGGGTTTAATATTGCACCTCTTACTAAAAATTCTCCATCTAATTTTGTAACAACTACATATCCTACTTCTTCATTATTTTTCTTCAATACACATAACATATCTCCTAAATCATTTTCTTTAATTTTTTCAATTTCCCATCCCAAACTTACAGGAATTCTCTTAAAGGCTTCAATTTGCAACGTATCATAGTCAAAAACTATTTGATTATCTATTATGTCATAATTGATTCTTATTCTGACTACATCTCCTTTATCTAGTTTTAATTCTTCTACTAAAATTTTGAATAATTTTGAATTTAAGTCTCCAACTGCTTTTGCCACATCTTGGTTTTTGATTTGCCCTGACTTTATATAGTCTTTTACTTGTGCAAACATCGTTCTTCTTAACTTGTCTGCGTATGCTCCCACTATTATGTAGCCAGAACTCAAAGTTGGCATTAATATATATTATAAAAGTTCTTTTAAGGTTTTTATTGATATATTATTTCTATCTACTAAAATAAATTTTACTCCAGCATTTAATGCACATAACCAGTCATAAGGAGTATCCCCTATAAAAACCACTTCGTCTTTTGAAACTTTAAAATAATTTATTATTCTTAAAATAATTTCAGGATGAGGTTTTGGCTTAGTATTTTCACAAGATTCTATTAAATCAATATATTTCAATAATGGTTTTAATATTTTAATTGCTTCTTCTTTTCTTGAAGAGGTTGCTACCGCAACTTTATTTCTTCTTTCTTTTAATGCTTTTAAAACTTCAACAACTTCAGGAAACAAATCTCCTTTATATATTTCATCAAAAATTTTTTTCTTTTCTTCCGAGAGTTTTTTCGCTAAAACTTCATCTCCAAACATTTCTTTAAAAATATCAAAAGAAGGTTTTCCAATTCTATTCTTGAATAAATTCTCATCAAATTCTAAATTGTATTTCTCACAAGCCTTTTTTGCTGCCAAAATATGATACTTTATAGAGTCTGCTAAAGTTCCATCCATGTCAAATATGTATAGCATTAAATTTTAATGTTTTTTTCTATGGGCCCGCTGGGATTTGAACCCAGGACCTACGGCTCCGCAAGCCGCCGCTCTATCCAGACTGAGCTACGGGCCCAAAAAATTATGGATAGATTTCTTTAATTATCTCTAATAAGTCATCTTCAGGGATTAAACCAGTAATTGTTTTCACTGGTTGGCCTTCCTTAAAGAATACTAAATGAGGAATTGCTTGCACATTAAATTGTTGGGCTAATTCAGGAAAATTATCTACATTGACTTTTACAATTTCAACAGGAATTTTATTTTCTATTCTTTCCAAAATTATTTTTAATACTTGACAAGGTCCGCACCAATCTGCATAAAAATCTAAAATAAAGTCTCCTTTTTTTAAAAGTTCTTCAAATTCATTTAAAGACGTCAGTTCTTTCATTATTATTAAACTCAATTTCTAAATATGGTTTTTTAAATTCCATTTTGAATGGAATAAGTCCCTTTTCATAAGCAATTTTTAACTTTTTATTAATTTCCTCTTCATTCATATCTTTTATTTTATTCAAAATAAACTCAATTTCAGAATAATGCGTATAAATTTTATTCAAAATATTTTCCAATTTATTTAGTTCTTCTTTTGCCTTTTCCAACTCTTTTAATCTGTATTTTCTTATTTTTTCACTTTCATCTTTAACAATAGTTATTATCAAGTATTTCTCACAGAACAACTCATCATAACCTTCTAAGAGAGGTTTCTTTTCTATATAATCTTTATGATTTAATTCAAAAGGAGCAAAAAAATTATCATAAATGTAAAGCGTTTCACTCATTTTAGATTTTTCAATTAATTCCTTAATTAAATCATTTAACTCAACATTTAAAAATTTAGCCTCTTCTTTTACAAAAGGAGGAATAGATTTCAAATTAAACTCTGGAAATTCGTATTTTTTAATATTTTGTAAATCTTTTAAAACATTGTATTCTTTATCGCATAATATAATGTTTCCCTTTCCAAAATTTTCTAAAATTAAATAATAATCTTCAAATTCAAACTCTAAAATCCTCTGTAAATTAATTATTCTAAAATTCTTTAACTTTTGGTTTTTTAATCGTTTTCTTATAAATAAACAAAAATTGTCAGGATTTTGGCATTTCAAGGAATATTGTGTGATGTATGTTGCTTTTCCAGGGATTATTACTATATCTTTACCTAATTTTAGTTTATAATTCCCATAATAATGAGAAATCTTATCAAAGTATTTTCCTATTAACTTCAAGAAATATTTTTCTAGTGCATAATAATCAAAAATAGACATTTGCATTAGCAATAAATTTTAAAAACATATAAATTAATGCCAGAATTATTTGAAAGTTATTTTAAAGAAGAAACACCTCCCGAAGAAACAATATTAGAAAAAAAACCAAAAAAAGAAGAAAAAAAAGAAGACCAAGAAGAAATTGTTGAAGATTATTTTACAGATTTTCTTTTTGAAGGAAAAGAAAAGAAATTAGTTGCAGAATATGAAAAAGTAAAAATTTATGATGTAGATGGAGAACTTTATTATTGTATTCCTTTAATAAAACTAAACAAAGCCCAAAGAAGAAAAATAAACATTATAAAAGAAATTTTGGCGAGATTATTGTCTAAACAATTAGAAATGAAAGATTATGAGGCTAAGAAAAATATTGTGAAACAAAAAGCATTAGAAGTTATTGACACAGCATCTGATAGATTGTTAATTCCTAAAAATTTAAGAGAATTTTATGCTGAAATGGTAGTTAGAGAAATGGTAGGATATGGGTTAATAGATGATATTGTGAATGATGATAACTTGGAAGAAATAATGATTAATGGACCAAATATTCCTGTTTATGTATTTCATAGAAAATTTGGGATGATGAAAACAAATATAGTATTTTCTACAGATAGAGAAATCAAAGAATTAATTGATAAAATTGCCAGAGAGTGTGGTAGAAGAATTGATATTGCATGTCCTATTATGGATGCAGTTTTAAGTGATGGATCAAGAGTTTGTGCTACAATTCCACCAGCAACTCCTGATGGCTCTACTGTAACTATCAGAAAATTCAGGAAAGATCCAATTACAATTCCAGATTTAATTAATTTCAACACAATGGATTCTACTGTAGCAGCATTTCTGTGGGTTGCGGTAGAAGGATTAAAATCCAAACCGGCGAATATTTTAATTGCAGGAGGTACAGGTTCAGGAAAAACTACCACATTAAACGCTTTATGTTCTTATATTCCACCTGACGAAAGAATAATTACTATCGAAGATACTTTGGAATTAAATATTCCTGTTGAACACTGGATTAGAATGCTTACAAGACCGCCTTCAATAGAAGGAACAGGGGAAATTACAATGGATGTTTTGCTAAAAACTACTTTGAGAATGAGACCTGATAGAATAATTGTGGGAGAAATTAGGCATAAAGAAGCAGAAACTCTATTCACTGCAATGAACACAGGTCACGATGGATGTATGGGTACAGTCCACGCAAACTCTGGAAAAGAAGTAATTATAAGGCTAACATCACCTCCTATGAATGTGCCTATATATAATCTAGAAGCTTTAGACTTAGTTATAATTCAACATAGAATTCATGATAGAAGATTAGGAACAATAAGAAGAATTACTCAAATAGCAGAAATAACAAACGTCTTAGAAGGAGAACCAGAAGCTAAAACAATAGTATCTTGGGATCCTGTAGATGATAAATTCATAATAGAAGCCTCTAAATGTAAATTCATTAAAAAATTATCTAAATTTACAGGGCTAAATGAAGAAGATATTTGGGAAGAAATTAATAAAAGAAAGGAAATTTTAGAAAAGATGGTAAAGAAAGGAGTTAGAGATTTAGACAAAGTTAAAAAAATATTCAACGAATATTATTCTCAATACAAGAAATAATACTTTTATCTTTTATTTTGGATTTTAGAAACTCAAAACTCTTTAAATACAATTTTTTACAAGTATTTAGTTCTTCTTCGTTCTCACAATAAGATTTTGCTTTATTGTATGTATCTATTAGTTCTCTTAGATATCCTAATAAAACAAAGTCTCTGTTTTGATCATTTATATGTTTCAAAGCCCTATTTATTATTGAAGATGGAGCTTTATAAAGATAATAATATTTCCATCTTTTTGTAGATAGTTTCTCAGTTAAATATTTTTCTAATATTTCTCTCACAAGTTCTGAAATAGATTTATGCTTTTTATGCGCTTCGTTTTCTAATTTGTTATATATTTCTTCTGGAACTCTAATAGATATTTTTTTCATAAATATTTTAATGATAGTTGTGTTTCATGAACCTGTTTCAGGAGCTATCTTAATAGATTTTGCAAAAATAGTTTTAAACTCAAAAGCAAAATTATTAGTAATTTCAAGACCTCAGGCTACTGCTTTACATCATGGAGTTCCTGAAATAAGTTTCTTATCTTACAAATTAGGAAAACAAATATTGTTTGTAAATTCTTTAGAACAGGCTGTTGAAATTCTAAATCCAAATCGAATTTTTTTGGTAAATCCAAAAAGTGAAAAGTCCTATAAAGAATATACCTACAAAGAAAATGATATGATAATATTCTGTGGAAATCCTTATATTAATGATAAATATGAGAACATAAAAATCTTGGATGAAAAATTTCCTGTCTTGGCAAATCTGGTAACTTTTCTATTAGAATGTAAATTATTATATTAATGGATGAAAGACAAACAACTGCTATTGCTTTGTTAGAAACTATTTTGGCTATCCTGAAACAAGATTTAGACGAGAAGGCAAAACTCCAAGTAATTGCTATTTTAGTTGAAAAAGCATTGAAGTTAATGAAAGGAGATTATTCAGTAACAGAAATTAAAAAAATAGAGAAAAATGTTTCTGACAAAAAAAAGGAAATTGAGAAGGCGGTAGAAGAAAAATTGAAAGAAAAGAAAAAGGAAGATATAGATTTTGATTTCTTCTAAATATATTTAATGTACCCCTGGGTTTGCAAGTTTGGAGAGTCTAAAAAAAACAAGACAGGTTCTTGGAGAACTTTTAAACCAAAAGTAACTGATAAATGTGTGGGTTGTGGGTTATGTGCTCAATTCTGTCCTGAGGGTTGTATAAAAATAGTAAATGGGAAAGCAAAAATAGACTATGACTATTGTAAAGGTTGTTTAATATGTAAAGAAATTTGTCCACTTAAATCCATTGATAAAGATTTAGAATAGTTGGAGCGCTTCCGAGGCTTCCCGGCACAAAGGCCAGTACAACCTCGGACCGCGGCGGGCTTGACTTCCGTGTTCGAGATGGGTACGGGTATGACCCCGCCCGTATGGCGCTCCTTATAAATATTAAACCCATAACAATATAAATACTTTTAACATTTAACAAATATATATTGTTATTCCCCTATATCTTTATGTCAGAAGTGGTCAAAAAGTTAAAAGAATTGTGTGAAAAGGAAGGAGTAAAACTAACTATTGAAGACAATATTTTCATTATCGAAGTTAACGGATTTAACATATCAGGAGAATTAAATGCAGTTGATATTAGTCGAATAGAAACGGATATAAAAATTATAAAAAGCACGAAAGAAAAACTAAAAATAACTCATTAACGAGTTTTTTGGAGAGCTTTTTCTTTAATTTCTTTACGTTTCATTCGCTTAAGAGTTCTCACAATTTTACCTGCTAAAACATTTCGCATTTTTTTAGTAAAAATTCCTTTCTCTTTTTCTTTTTTAAATATTTCGTCTAGCATTTTTTTTATTTCATCATATGTTTTTCCTTCAAACATTTCCTTACAGTTTTTTAGTAATTCTCTCACAATCATCCTTACTTTTTTACTAGGAGTTGTTCCCATTAATAATAATTTTAGTAGATATATTTATCCTAACATAGGATGCCCAGAAATAACTACATAAACTCTCTCGGCTTCATATGGCTTATTGACTTTTATAGGGATTAATTTGTCTACAAAATCGTTTCTTAATATAAATAACATTTTCACAGAGTTATAAGTTAAGTATTTTTCCCATTCCTTCATAAAATCTTCAACTTCTGGTTTATACAAATATTTTGGTAGTTCTTTTTCTAAAATTTCTTTGGCTGGAAGTGTTTCATTTCTAATTAAATAATCGAAGAAATAATTTCGGTCTTCAATTTTATATGGTTTAATTTTTACTTCAGATTTTGGTGGAATTTTTTCTATGTGGTAATAATAAAGTTTATATTTGTATACTGTTTTATCTAAATTTAAGTCTCTTAAAAATGCGTAAGGAAATTTTCCCTTCTTCCATGAAGCACAATCCATTATATGTTTCTTACCTGTTTTGGTTGTTAAAATTACCACACAATTATTAACGTCTAAATAATAAAAATCATGAATCCAATAATTACTTGTGTTGTTAATCACTAAATTATGATCTTCAAATTTAATTTTAAATAACGGCTTTAAAAATTTTTTATTCTTGATTTTTGCCTCGAAATATAAATAATTTTTTTCACAAACAGGAATTTCATATTGGGCAGCAAATTTTTTACAAACAAATCTGGCTGGTTCACCTCCTTTATAATAAGATTTATTAGAATCAGTAAATTCTACTTTGAAACTATAGCAATTACTTAAACATTTATCTGCTTTAGTTAATTCAACATTCGAAAAATCAAATTCAATTTCAAAATTTTCATTTCCGTAGAAGTAAATTACAGGTTTTTTTACCATAGGAAAGAAATCTTTTCCTTTACTTAACAATTCATCTCCCGTAATTACACCCCATTCGTGAATTACTATTTTGTTTTCAAAAAATAAGACAAATAAAGTAGTTAAAATAAAAACTAAAGCAGCAAGTTCTATCAAGTATCTCATTAATTATTATTCTTTTAATTCTTTAGATAATTCATGAGATTCAATATCAAATTCTTTTTTTCGTTGTCTAAATAAATTAGATACTACAAATCCCAAAATTGCTCCAATTATTAAAATTATTAGAGCTCCTAATCCTCCCATCAAGAATGCATGACCAAAAGGTGGAGTTGAAATTTCATATGTAAATTCTCCAATTTCTACATTACCTTCTTTAATTATAAACTTAGCTTTTCCGTAACCTTCTATTTTGAAGTTAGATAATATTTCTGAAATTTTAATGCTTTCTCCAGGGGATAAAGTAATCTCTACTTCTTCTGGCGTAACTTTTAAATTATCCGACTTTTCTTTTAGTTTAATTGTTAGTGTTCTTGTGATTGTTGTATCATTTTCTATATAGTCATTTAGGTTATATTCTCTTTTTATACCTTTTAATAAGATTGATTTACACACTTTTCCAAAGTAATTTTCATATTTGAAGCAAATTTTTCCTGTATATTCACCTTGTGGCGCATATCTTGCAATTAATATTTTATCTGTAACTTGTCCATATGGATATAAAGTGTACTCTTTACTACCTATTAATTCAAAACCATCTAATTCTAATTCAAATTTACCTTTTACTGTGATGTCTTTCATGTTAACTATCTTTATTGGAATTTCAGCATATTTTTCGATAGTTATTGTGTTTGGAACTTCAATGTCTACTGAAATTTCATATTTTGTTTTTGGAATTGGGATTTTTATTTTATGAGTTTCATATCCTTGGATTTTTACTTCTAAGACGGAAGGTATGGAAACAAAATTAAATGGTAATTTTATTGTTACTTCTTGATATCCTCCAGGTGATAATGTAATTTCTTCAGGAGTTATTATTGCACTGCTGTAATCAGTAGATATTTTAATTTTTGTTGTAATATTTGAAGTGTTTCTTATAGTAAATGGTATTATTAAATATCCGTCTTTCATGTAAATTTCATCAGATTCTATTTGAAATTCTTCTTTTGGTGTTATTTCTACTTTTATAGTTTTTGATGTTATTAGATTGTTGTTTTTGTATAACAACAATTTTACTGTGTGTGTTAATATATTATCGTTTGGATATACATTTATTTCAAAATCGAGAACTTGATTAGCATATTCTGGAACAAAATTATATTCTGCTTTATCTACTCCTAAATCGGTTTGCACTTTTAAAGTATATTGAGTATATGGAGAAACATTTTTGATTTTAACTGGAATTGTTAAAATTTGATTACTATTGATTTTGAAGTATGTGTTTACTTCAATTTCTTCTAATTTTGTGGTTTTTTGCTTTACAATAATTCTTGCTGTTTCCGAATCGGCAATACTTCCATCCATTTTATATAAAATCAAAGAGATGTAATAAGTGCCTGGTTGAATGTTCTTAGGGGATAATATGAATGAAAAGTCTGTGTTTGAGTTTATTAGTAGTGATTCATATGGGGATACTTCAAATCCAGGCGCTTCAATTCTTAATTCTACTTCTTCTTGAGTTTTAACTCTTCCAGTAATTTTTACACTTTCTCCTAAATAAACCACATACCAATCTTCATCTAAGTACACTTTAGGAGTTTCTTTTTCAACTTCTATGGTAATTGTTTTACTATCTAAAATATTATTGTTTTCATCTAATAGAAGCAAACTAGCGTAATATTTGCCTTCATATTCTGGCTGAATTATAAAAGTAAAACTTTCTGTTTGATTATTTTCATCAGGTTTGAAGGTTATTTGAGAATCTCCTATTACTTTTACAGGTGAATTTAGTTTTAAAGTATAAGTTTTGTCTTTAATTGGTAAAGAAACTGTTCCTTTTATTAAAGTTGTTTCTCCTGCTTTTACTTCTATTTTTGAAGTTTCCAATGAAATTCCTCCAAATATTAAAATGAGTGTTAACAAGCCTACTAGCAGTCTCATAAAATTTTTTACTTTTAGTTATATATATTATTTTTACCTTTTGAAAAGGAATTTTTATGCAAAGTATTTTTTCTTAACATATTCAGCCACTTTTCTTAAATTTTCATCTTCGTATTTAAGTAATTCACTTGTGAAAAATTCTTTCACAATATTTAAATGTTCTTCTTTCGTTTTAGGCATTTTATTCAGAGCATAAAGTGAATATGCTATTAAAATTGTAGCAACTAATTGGGCGAAAATTGGAATTACTTCTTCTGGGAAAAATACTTTTAAGGAATCTTCTGGTTTTAGTTGAATTCCTTCTACTGAATTTAGGATTACATATAAAGAAAGATTAGCACTATTTGCTACTCCAAATAAAGCTGCTTTTTCTTCATTTCCTTCTTTTAGTTTTTCCTCAATAATTGTTTTAATTCTTTTGCCTTCTTCTAAAACTTTTTCTTTCAAGTGCATTATAATATTATGTATAAAGATTTACTTCCTGAATATTGGAAATTTTTGAAAAAACATAGAATCACAAACATTAATAAGTATTTTCCAGTATCTTCAATAATATTTGAAGATTTAAAACAATATAAAATAGAAGGAGTTGGATTTTGCGTGCCTGTAATTTACAAAGATATTTTAAAACCTAAATATTTAAGTGATCCTTATTTTAAGATTCCTGGTATTTCTGATGAATTTTATCCAAAAGGAGAAACAATATTGTTATTTCCTCCAAAGCACGAGGAAAGTAAAATTCTCTTTAATGTGCCTTTAAAAAAGAAGATAATTGCATTTGTTGGGGAAAAAACAGCAAACATATTAATAGGAAATATTTACAGACCTTTAACTATTCTTTACAATACAGTATTTGAGATTGAAGATGTTTTTTATTTACAGAAAGACATGTTTGAACCTACACCTCCCCATAAAATGTGTTGTGTGATAGCAAAATTAAAAAAGAAAGTTGATTTAGATAAGTTTAGATTAAAAATTCTTAAAAATCCGGAAAGTTATTTAAATAATGAAGGAAATCCTTTATAAACCTTTTGTTAAGATTTTTCCAATTAAAGAGCCAAATTTAATTACAATTTTTTCTTTAACCTCAGCAATAATTTTTTCAATAACTTTGGTTTTTAACAAATATTTGGCAATACTTTTTTTGATTTTAAATATATTCTTTGATGGTTTAGATGGTGAAATTGCAAGACATTATAAAAAAACTACTGTTTTTGGTGAAGTTTTAGATGCTTTTTGCGATAGAATTTCAGACATTTTTATTTTTACTGCTTTAAGTTTTTACTTTGATGATGTTTTTATTTTAATAATTTTTTTAATAAGTTTTTTAAATACTTATTTAAAAGCAA
Source organism: uncultured archaeon (assembly GCA_964577235.1). GTDB lineage: Archaea > Iainarchaeota > Iainarchaeia > JAADDC01 > CAZMYQ01 > CAZMYQ01. Next base: position 12,974 of record CAZNYH010000071.1, read on the forward strand.
GATTAGAAACTTGGACAGTAGGAATAAAATTAAGATACTTATCAATTGACAATAGACTTTCAAGAATAATTTTAGTAATTTTGGGATTGATTATTGACAAATTTTTCATTTATTTAATTTTTATACTTTCTATTGTTGGAATTTTTCAAACTATACATAATTTTATAAACAATTATAAAAAGTACTGAAAATATTAGGAATATTATTGGATTTTCTGGAACTGTTGCTGGTTTTTCTTGATAAATATTTACAGTACAATGATAATAATCATCCCCAATTTTCCACATTAAAACATAAACTCCTGGGTATCTTATTTTATAGTTTCTATCATCTATTTTAGTATATGAAGAATATTTTGTTAATTTTCCTTCAGATACTTTATACACTCCTAAAAATGAATCTGGTGTGTTTGGTAAAGTAATAATATACTCATCATTTTCTTTTCTCCATAAGCACTTAGTTTCCTTAATTTCAATACTTGTTGAAGATCTTGTTATAGGTGGTGGAGGTTCTGGTGGTTTTGGAGCCATTATTTTTATTTCCCAACAATCATCTGACTGAATACAATTTCCAGCACCATCGCAAGCAACCACACTCCAATAATATGTTCCATCTTCTATTCCTGTCAACGTGGTTGTTAGTGATGTTCCTGACGTTGTTCCTAAGTCTTTATAAGGAATCGCACAAGAAGAATCTTTATATAATTTTACAGTGTAAGTAACATTTCCACAACATCCAACATCATGTGTACTATCCCATTCAAAAGTCACACTTTTTCCTATTGGAGCTATATATCCAGATCTTGGAGATTTTAGATGAAATGGATTTGGAGATTGATTGTCTACACAAACGGCTATACTATCGTGATTATGAGTATTATTGCATTTGCAATCTACTGTATAAGGCCCATCATTGGTTAATGTTATAGTGTGCGTTCCTGTTGTGTTAAAAGTTACCGAATTCCCATTGTAGGTACAGGTTACAGTATCTCCACTTAATTGAGTAATGTTTACATAAACTTGTGCTGATTTGCAGCAGGTTCCACAGTTTTTAGATAAACTGAATAAACAACTACTTCCTCCACCAGGTCCTCCACTACAATCTAAGTATTTACTAAAAATTAAATCAGTATATGAGAAATCTCTATAACATGAAACTCTGCCCCTTCTAATTGCAGTTCTAGCATCTAATTTGTTAGCACTAATAGCATAATTAATACCGCCAACCTTGCAATATATAGTATATGAACAGTCATTTTTTATATGTATATAACCATTTTTACAATAAGCATCTGGATTACAACTTCCTCCACCACCGGAGCCTCCTCCAGAACCTCCACCTCCACCAGAACCTCCACCAGAACCGCCTCCACCACCTCCTCCTGTTTCTACACAGAAACCAGCATAGTTATTGCTAAAGTTATCACACCCTGTGCTATCAATTGACCAACTTGCATAATCAGAATCGTTTGATGCTATCATCCAACTTGCTTTAGATCCATCATTAGTTTCAGCACATAATATTCCATATAAACCACAATCTGTATAAATTTTTGGTGTTGCTTTTGATGAAAAGCATTTTCCAAAGAATGAAGCTAATAAAGCAGCACACTGATTTAAATTTACTCCTTTCGTTTCTGCTCCTCCTCTTGGGCTAATAAAAGTGGCGTTTAAAGTAGAAGATCCAGCACCTATCGTTCCTACTTTTATAAAATATTTTTGACCACTATTTATATTATTCCAACTTACTGGGGAAGGAGACGTTAGATTAGATGTATACACTTTACAATAAGACGTTAAAAGCGTTTTATCTTTAAATGAATCATATAGGTACTTTACTAGCCAGCCTTCAAGTTCAATATATAGATTACTACCATCTGAGTAATATCTCTTTGATAAAT
>CAZNYH010000072.1:0-16133 GCA_964577235.1 uncultured archaeon
AGTCTTTTTGAAATCTTCAAAAACTATTGAGTAATTGTTTTCTAAAATAACTGCCCCGAATTTAGTCATTGATTTTTTACTTTGGTAGTATCTTTCTATTATCCATCCCAAAACAGGAGTTTGAACTCTTCCTGCTGATAAATTATAATCATTAAATTCTTTTTGTAATAATTGAGAAAGAGAGAATCCTATCCATCTATCTTCAATTCTTCTAATTACTTGGGATAAAACTCTATTGTAATTTATTTTGTTTCTTTGTTCTAGAGCTTTCATAATGGCTCTTTTGGTAACTTCATGGAATTCTACTCTATAAATTTCTTTACAATATGGTTTTAGAGCCAAATATAAATCGTAAGCGATTTTTTCTCCTTCAGCATCAGGGTCTGTCCCGATTAATATTAAATCACTTTCTAATGCTAGTTTTCTTAACATTTTTATTCTATCTAGTGAACTTAAACATTCTGTACTTCCACATTTTCTACATTTTTCTCCAGTGTATTGTTCTCCACAGTTTAGGCATTTTTTAATTGGAGCAAAATAAGGTTCTTTATAGTTTACAACTCCATATAATTCTGGCTTTATCGGTGCTTCTGGAATTAAATCATAAACGTGCCCTATTGATGCAATAACAGTGATAATATATTTTCCTGAAGTAGTTTCATAAGCCACCATATTTCCAAAATGTCTTCTCGATGGTTGTCCAAAGAATTTTGCTATTGTTTTTGCTTTTGTGGGTGATTCTACAATAAATAACAAAGACTTTGTTAATTCTTTCTTCTCTTTTCTTTCTTTTCTTGATTCTTCTAATTCTTTTTTAAGTGCTTCAAAATTTATTTCTTCATAAGTTTTAATTTCCTCCTCAAGGAAAGTTTTAATATAAAAGTCAAATTTTTTTGCTAAGTTATCATTAGACCAAAATAAAAACGCAACTCCTTTAGTTAACCCTCCAGCAACTGCTCTAGAAGTTCTTCCAGATCCTTGAACGTAAGTTTTGAAGTCAGGAATTAATAGATATTCTCCTGTGAAAGTATCTTGAGATTTTAAAATGTCTATATTTTCTTTAACTACGTTCCAAAGTTCATTTATGTCATATTTATTTCGCCTTATTTTAGATAAATATATTCTCAATTCAGGTTTTTCCTTAGATAATATTGAGAAAATATATAATAAAGGACCTTGCTTTAATTCTTTAAAAGTTTCTTCATCCAATTTCAATTTGAAATGAGGAAGTTCTGTAAAAATTACATATTTGATCTTTTCAGGAAAATCTATTCCCCTTACTAATTTTCCATAATATGTGGCAACTCCTATTAAAACGTCTGCTTTTTCTTGTTCTATTATTTCAATAATTTTATGAGGGTCTTCTTCTAAAACAGCATTAATTCCCTTATTTCTTAATTCCTCTTCTAATTTGATGGCATCATCTTTTAATTTTGTGTAAATAATTCCCATTTTTCCTAATTTTTTGATTATCTCGATAATTTTATTTATATCATATTTGCCACAAAATACGTTTAAAACATTTCTTATATTTGCTCTAGAATATCCAATATCAAAGTTTAATAAGATTCTAAATAATTTTGATTTTATCCCTCTCATACTTCCTGTTGCTGAGGAAACTATTACTTGAGGGTGCTCTGGTAGTGTTTTTTGAAATTCTTTGATTTCATCTATATTTAATTTTCCTCTAATTAGTTTAAATAAGTATTCATATGCTTTCTTTAAAATTTCTTCTGAAAATCCACAAATTCTAAATAATTTGTCAATATTTCTTGAACTTTTTAGAAATGCATCTACATCGTCAATGAAAATATATTTAAAGTTTTGATTTAATAATAATTCCCACTTTCTGGTTAAAAATTGAGCAGTAATAATTATTACATCTGCATTTGGAATTTCATTTACAAATTCTTCTTTTTCTTTTTTACTCATTTTTGACGAATATCTGATAACCTTTAGGTCGGAAAGTTCTTTAAATTTATTGTAAACTTGTTCCACCAAAACAGAAGTAGGTAATATTATTAAACTCTTTTTTCTTTTAAATATTGTATATGTTATTATGAATGTGGTTTTCCCCACTCCTGTCGGTGCTACAATTGAGAATGATTCACCTTTTTCTAATCTCCAAAACCACATTTTTTGAATAGACCATGGTTCGTTATTCAACAATTTTTTGAAGAATTCAGAGAATTCTTTAGTTTTCACATATTTTTCATAAATTTCTGAATATTCTAATTTTTCTGTTAAATTGTTATATATTTCTTCTATATTCTCCTTTTCTTCTGGCAGGCATTTTTCACAAGGTAATCCTTTTTCTAATCGTTCATTTGTAATTACTTTATAACAGTTAGGACATGAGTTATCATAATACATTTTTTCCATAAATTTTTAAAAATTATAAAAAGGGTATATATTTTTTTGCTACAAAAAGTTTTTAAAAATGAGGTATATCTTATATATATTACAATGGTAATAAAAAATTATGGACCCAAATGAATTTTTAAAAGAGTTTGATGAAAAGTTTGAAGAATGGTTTGAAAAAAGAACCAAGTCTGTAGATAAAAAAGAAGAGTTAAAAGAGAAATTTAAAAGAGCTTCTAAAAATTTAAAAGAATTACTTAAATACATTGCAACAAAGTATAAAATCAAAAATATAGAATGCTATCCAAGTGGTGTTTCAGTAGAAGTTGAAGAAGGAAATAAAGAAAAACTAATTTTTGGATATCTTTTTTGCATAAAAATAGACATTAAAAAATTATTATCACCTAAAGTATGTATATTAGTAAGAATAGAGGAAAATAATGTGGTAGGGGAAGTTGGATTTTACTTTAAAGATGAAAGAATTGTAGATTATGATTTAGATTATGTGGATATTGTAAAAAGTACAAATCTTATAAAAGATCAAATAAATGAAGTTATGAGTCTCAAAGAAAGAGTTAAAAATTTGCTAAAAATTTAAGAAAAACATTTTCTAAATACATAATCTGCTTCCAATAACCATAAGAAATAGACTATTTCAACCACTGCTGGCCATGCTATTAAAGCAAGATTTGGAGAGTAATTAACAGCCAACGCACAAATTATAATTTCAAATACAAACATTGAGGAAAGTAATAAAAAGTATATTGAATACATAAAAATGTTTAAGTAATTTTTCCTCAAAACTTTTATAAAATTATGTTCTTTCAAAAATCTTCTTAAGTCACATTCTGTATCTAATAATTCTTTCGATGCTGCAAATATTGTTGGTGAAACAACAAATAAGCACCAAAACGCAAACAATACTTGAATTATTGATTTAACATTTATATCTTTTACTGATATTGTTGCATAAGTAGTCAACATTAAGGCAGGTACAAATAAAATTACGATTAGTCCTAAAGTTACTGCAATTAAAACACAAGATTGAATTAATCTTTTTCCAAATCGTTTTCCAATTGTTTTTAAACTATCTAATTTTCCTTTTTTTACGATACTTATTACTCCATCTACTAAAAACGGTAAAATTATAAATCCAGAAACTACAAATAAAACTCCTGCAAGTAGTTTTAAAGTAAATTCATCTAAAATTTGATAGTACTTTAACGTATTTATTAAAAGTACGGACAAAAATAATAGCATTGAAACACAAATTACAATTGTGCAATTTGTGAAGAAATGGTTTTGTGTTACAACGTCATTTATACTTATTGCCAGATCCTCCACTGGTTTCAAGTAGTCCATAAATATATTAATGAGAAGAGGTCTATTTATATTTATATCTGCTATTTTAGGTTTAAGTGTTGCTGTGTTTGTTTTAACCCCTCCAAACAACATATTACCTAAAAATAAATATTGGTGGGTTTCTAATGTGGAGTTAGGAATTACTCAATATGGGTGGGTAATTGATAGATTAACTTCTAACGCATTTGCTTATACTTTATTAGAATCTTTTAGATATCTTGAAGACAATAATTTATCAAAATTATACGATGTTGATTATTTAGTTTATGAAGGAAAAGATTCTTCAGGAAGCGACTTCAATTATAAGTATCCTTATCGATTAACAATTTGGAATTTGAATGAAAAAACAAATATTCATGGAAAAGTTATTTGTCCTGATGTAAACACAATAAATCTTGATGAAAATATTTTTGATAATCATTTTAAGTATTTAGTTCTAACAACAGGTTTTGCTTTTGATGATTTTGGTCAAGTTCCTGGGTTTTTCTTTAGTGCAAAAGGAGGTTACATAAATCCAATATTTGATTGCAATTCTACTTTTTCCGATAGTGATTGTAATAAAGATTATTTTAGAGTATTAAAATATTACTCTAACTTTATAAACAATTATTACTTCCCTGCACATTATGACATAAATGGATTAAAAGTTAAAGATTGGGCTACTTGTTCTTGGCCAAATTGTAATAATGAGTTTTATACTGACCCTCACGATTTTTATGACAAATATAAAAATAACTATCTTTTAGAAATTCATATGTATCCAGATGTTAATTTATTAGATAATGTGCCCAACGATTTTAATTTATACATCTTGGGGTTTGTGCCTGTAGAATATTATACAGAAATTAATATTAAAAATCCAAAATTAATTCAATTTTATTATTTGGAAAAACTATTTAAAATTAAAAAATACACTCAAGATGTGAATTACTTCAAATGTATTTGCAAATTGGGAAATGGAAATATCCAAGCAAAAATATATAAAGTCAGAGAAGTTTACGCTGACATTAACATTTATGATTGGTTAGGATTTAAAGAAACAGAAGGCAAAATCTTGTTGGGAAGATATTTTATTGACGAGTATGATTTGGTTGATTCTTCTGTTTACGATAATGTTTCTTACTGCTGGATAGAATAAATAATATTAAAAATAATATTATTATTTCAATTTTGGTTTCAGGAATAAAATTTGATTCCTTTTTTTTAGTATATCCTAGTCCAGCAGTGTAAATTGCACTTTTATAATAAATATACATTTGATATATTCCTTCTGGAATTTCAGCATCACATTCTATGTAAGTTGGTTTTGGATTGCATTTCAATTTGTAATCCCCACTTTCAAAATTATTTCCTACTTTAGCAAGTTCTATATGAGCATTGTTTCTCATGTTTCTCAATATTATTTTATTTATATCATTTAAAAAGTTAGTAGGATTCACTGGTGGTACTATAATAATCTTTAAAGGATTAGATTTAATAATTCTTATATCAATTATTTTGTCTGTCCATAATTGTGAACTTCCTGATGCTATGTAAAATTGATATTCTCCTTTAAAGTTAACATCTCCCACAATATAATATCTAAATATATGCATACCAACTCCCAAATCTTCGGCTTTTATAGAAGATATCGTAAAAGTTTTAGTAGCATTGTTATATACAAATGGAAAATTTGTGTCATCTATGTACAATCTTGATTTAAAATCATCAATATGGTTTACATCATGCACAATAACCTGAATGTCAAAAGTGTCTAAAACGTTTATATTTTCTGGAATTTTAACTTCAACCCATGGAATTACTGTTTTTAAAATTACTTTAACATTGATATCTGATAAATTGCCTGCTCTATCTTTTGCTATTAATCTTATGTTACTATCTTTTAAATAATCATATTTTACAGGAGCATTCATTTTTATAAACATATTGTCAAATGGTTTACTGGAAGATAAATGAAATACATTATATTCCAAATTTATATCTGAAATTCCCGAAATATCAGAACATCGCACTTCGAAATTATAATCAACAGTTTTTTCTAAAATTAACCTATTTGATGAACATTGTGATTTATAACATACTTCACAATAAGGTTTATTTTTATCTTCTAAATTTAGAATACAAACATAGCCTAAAGTATATAAATTTTTATCATTTATTTTTGAAGCATAAACACCAATTAAACACAATAGTGAAGGGTATGGTTTATTATATATTAGGTAATTTCCATCATTTGAAGGACATTCTGTTGTATTGCAATTATTATAAGTTAATTCTTCACTTAAACTTGACGATATTCCTAAGAAGCCTTTTATTTCATCACAAGATGGATCTTCGGGATTAGAAAAATTTGCATCTGTATATTTTTTATAATTCAAACTAATTTCAGAAACGGGAGAATTTATCTTGTATGAACATACTTTTAATTTATATACTGCATCATTTGGAACAGAATCAATTTCATTATAAAAGATATGTTTCAAATCTTTGTTTGTCCACCATGTGGTTGAATTTAAAAATTTTAATTCATCTTTGAATACGTAGAAATCATAATCTTGAGAACCTCCAGCATTATCTTCCGAATGTAGACATACTTTTACTACATTTGTATTAAGAGGAATAGTAACTGTACAATTTACATCAGATGCAGGTAAACCTGGACAATTAACTGTTGCTGAAGAGCTACAAGTTTGTCCATAATAAGCATCAACTATATTTATATTTGCTCCATTAACACCAACCACTTCAAAACTTATATTAATACTTCCACTTTTTGTAGCGATAGGGCTCTTTATTATAATAAAATTCATTGAGAAACATAATACTAAAAATATTAAGAATTTCTTCATTAAAATTATTGCAATTTGGATAAGTAATCTTTTAATAACTCTTTAGCAAAATATCTACTTAAAAAAGCATTTCTATTCCCACATTGGGGATCAAAAACACATAAAGAACAGCCATCTAAACACTTGCAATTAGATAATCTATTGTATGTTGCTTTTAAAATATCTAAAAATTTTTCAAAAATTACTTCAGAATAACCAACACCTCCTGGAATAGATTCATAAATAATAATTTCTCCTTCGTCATTACTAATCCCTGCTAAATCCTCCACATAAAACAAAGGCGCCATTTTTATAAATCCATGTTCAATTCCATGAATTGCTTGCCTAAATGCTCCTAACGATTTTAAATACCAATATTCAGAAGGTTTTAATTTCTTTTCTTTTCTTATTTTTTCTATTTTTTCTAAATATTTAAAATATTCTATTTCATTTTCGGGGTAAAATAATTCATAAATTTCTTCCCTTTTAGGTAATTTTTCCCTGATTCTTTCTTCAAAACCATAATCTTCAATGAAAAATCTTATTCCTCGAGTTTGATAAGAATATTCTGGAGAATGACCTTTATAAAGATAAACAATTCTGTTTTCTTCTTCTATCTTATAATGATTTTCAATATAAAAATCAAAATCAGTTCCTTTAACTATAAAACCTTTATATTTTTCACTTACATATAAATCACATAATTGACAATGTGATTCCTTTAAAATATTTAAAACTTTGACAGAATTGTCTTTTATTGGTGAAAGAACTTCTATAAATCCATCATAATATACCTTTTCAGCATAAGAAATGTTATTTTCATGATTTTCAATTATATATAATTCTCCATCATGTAAAAACATGAACCCAGGAACTTTATATTCAATTTTATTCCCTTCTTCTACTCTCAAAATTTTATTTTTATATTTTATTATAATTGGCTCACTAATTATTCTTAAATCAGGAGGAGAAACATTAACTTTTGGGATTGAATCAAATAGAGATTTTTGACCTTTGATATCTTTCAACAATTTTTTAACTTTTTCTGGCGGATTGACATTTAGATTCCATAATTCAGTACATAATCTTTTTAAATGCTTTTCTTCAATAATTTTATTCTTTGGAACAATTATATTTTCAGTTTTTCCTCTAAAAATTTCTTCTAATTTTTTAGGATTTTCTTTAAAATAATAATCTAAAGCATTTTTAATTAAAAGAATATGGACTTTTCCTTGCTTTTTGCCCCTCCCTACTCTCCCACTTCTTTGGACCAAACTCATCAATCCATGTATAGGAATCCCAGGAATTATTATAAAATCTAGGTGCCCAATATCTATCCCTACTTCTAAAGCATTTGTAGAAATTAAGACTTTAATTTCACCTTTTTTAAATTTTTCTTCAATGTTCTCTCTTTCCTCCTTAGTTTTTGAAGCAGAATAAGTAGTATATTTTGGGAACATTCGGTAAAAAATTTCAATTTCTCTTTTTGAATCTAAAAACACAATTCCATGGCCCTCAATTAAATTTTCAATGTATCTATAAATTTCTAATTTGCTCATTTTGGTGCAATCATGAACAATAATTTTCCTATTTGAAAGTGTGATGTCAGTTTTTATAATTTCGAAATCTTCATCTAAAAAACTTTTTATAAACTCTTCTGGATTGGATAAGGTGGCTGATCCGCAAATAATTTTTGGTTTGTTGTTAAAACACTCTAAAATCGTCAGAAATCTTTTTATTAAATATTTCATGTGTGCTCCAAAAGTACCTTTAAAAATATGAACTTCATCTAAAACTAAAATTCTAATAAATCTTAAAAACTTCTTCATATAAATATCAGAAAGATGATAATTCAAAACATCTGGAGTCATAATTGCTACATCAGTATTGTATAGTTTTTTAATTCTGTCTTGATAATCAATGTCTCCCGTAAATAAATTTACTCTTGGTATTTTTATATTGTTCATTTTACAAACAATTTCGAAAAAACTTTTAATCTTTTTATATTGGTCATTGCATAAGGCTTTTGTAGGATAAATTAACAAATATTTCCCAAAATTTTCCATCCAATCTAATAAAATACAAATATAATATATTTCTGATTTACCAGAGGCGGTTGGAGCAACAACCAAAATGTTGTTTTTCCTAAATTTTTGAATGGCTTCATATTGATGTTTCAATAATTTAAACGGCAATTTGATTTTAATGTCTTCTCCATATTCAATTTTGGGTTTTAATTCAAATTCATAAATCTTCATTATTCTCAATTAAGTAGTTCTATTATTTCAACAATATCTTTTGCTAATGTTTTAAACATAAATTCAACTTCAAAATCTTCTAGATTTTTTATTACTTTTTGGTAGTCTTTATTTTTTACATAATTTTTTAGTTCTTTTTCAAGTTTTTCATATTCTTCTTTATTTATTTGGCCAATACATAGTTTATATGCTAAATATCTTCCTATTATAAACTCAAGAATTTCTATAAATCCTTCTTTTTCTTTTAGAATTTCTGCTGGTATTTCTTTTATATTTGGTTTCTTTAACCAATATCCAACTATTCCACAAAACCATTCAAACCAATCTTTATGGTTATATGAGAATCCTTTTTGTTTTTGTATTAGATATTCCACCGCACTTTCTGATACTCCGTCTATACTCTTGTATATTATATCATGTATTTTGTCCAGGTCTTTTTCAGGAAGTGTTCTCATCTTAGCTTTAAGTATTTCTACTACAAATACTGAAGGTATGTCAAAGTGTTTTGGCCAAAAATGAGACAAAACAAGTAGTTTTGCATATATCTTTCCCAATTTTTCAGTATTGTTTTTAGTTACCACTTCTATTATTAGGAATTACTCATTACGATATATATTTTTTAATTCCTTATTTTGGGGAACTCATAAAATTAAAATTTTTATCTCATTTTTTATTAAAAATCCTCTAAACAAATAATGCTAAAAGTGAGATATTTAAATGGATTTAAAAAGTATTTAGGACTTATGTTTAAATTGACTCCTGATGAAATTGTTGTGTTTGAACGAAAAGGAAATTTAATTCATTCATTTTTTTGTAATTTTGATATAAAAGTAATAATATTAGATGAAAATTTAGAAGTTGTGGATGAGTTTATCTTAGAGCCATGGTCAATCAAAAAAATAGAAAAAGGCAAATACGTCATTGAGATTCCAGTATGATTCTTGCATCTCCTACTATACACCCTTTTTCATTTATAAACAAAGGGTTAATATCAAATTCGATAACTTTCTCTTTAACAAAAAACTCTTGGATTTTTATAATGGTGCTCCATAGTTCTTCTATGTTGTATTTTTTTCCTCTATATCCATTTAAAACTTTCCAAAATTTGCAATATTTTACATGGTTTTCAAAAGTAGTTTTATCAAAAGGGATTTTAAAACATTTGTAATCTTTTAATATTTCTGTATAAATTCCACCCCAACCTATCAACATCACTTTACCAAATTCAGTAATTTTTCCGCCTATAAAAAGTTCAAACCCTTCTAGAATTTCTGCACAATATACTAATTTTAATTTATTAAAAGCATTTACTACTTCCTCTTTATTTTTACAAATAAACACTCCTTTTTCAGTTTTATGAATCTCGTTAGCAGGTTTGATTACACAACCATTATTTTCCTCAAAAAATTTTAGAACTTCCTCTAAGTTATCAGTTATTATTGATTTTGGTGTTTTTATTCCATACTTTCTTAACAATTTTTCTGAGTCATATTCGTATAAAATTTCCATTAATTTTTTGTTATCTTTTATTAAGATGTTATATTATTTAATGAAAGTTACTGTCTCTGTCATAAAAGCAGATGTAGGTGGGTTTGTTGGACACCATGTAGTTCACCCTGAACTAAAAAAAGTTGCAGAAGAAATTTTAAGAGAAAGTGAAGTAATAGACTTTAGAGTATCTCATGTAGGAGACGATTTAATTTTAATTTTAACTCATGATAAAGGAGAAAATAATTCTGAAATTCATGAATTAGCATGGAATGTATTTAAAGAATGTGCTGAAAAAGCAAAAGAGCTAAAATTATATGGAGCAGGTCAAGACTTGCTATCTGATTCATTTTCTGGAAATATAAGAGGTATGGGTCCTGGTGTTGCAGAGATGGAAATTACAGAAAGAAAGTCAGAACCAATTATTGTGTTTGCAGCCGATAAAACAGAAGCCGGAGCTTGGAATTTCCCATTGTTCAAAATGTTTGCTGATCCATTTAATACTGCTGGACTAATAATAGATCCTTCTATGCATGATGGATTCAAATTTGAAGTATGGGACTTAATTGAACACAAAAAAGTAATTTTAAGCACTCCAGAGGAGTTATATGATTTATTAGCTTTAATTGGCTCTCCTGGAAGATTTGCAATAAAAAGAGTATTTCCTAAAGAAGGTCATTGTTTAGAAGGAGAAACTGTGGCAGTAGCTTCTACAGAAAGATTATATGAAATAGCAGGAAGATATGTAGGTAAAGATGATCCAGTTTTAATTGTAAGATGTCAACACGGATTGCCTGCTGTGGGAGAAGTCTTAGAGGCTTTTGCATTTCCTCATTTAGTAGCAGGCTGGATGCGAGGTTCTCATTGGGGTCCATTAATGCCAGTATCTTTCAAAAATGCAGGACCTACAAGATTTGATGGCCCTCCAAGAGTAATAGCATTAGGTTTCCAATTAACGGAAGGAAAATTAGTTGGGCCTGAAGATATGTTTGATGATCCAGCTTTTGATTACGCGAGACAAAAAGCAAATGAAATTGCAGAATATATGCGAAGACATGGACCTTTCGAACCACATAGAGTAAGTTACCATGATTTAGAATATACTACAATGCCAAAAGTATTGGAAAAGTTAAAAGATAGATTTAAACCACTTGAATAATCACGAAATTTTTGTTTCGAATATTAAGGCTTTATCTTTTAATTCTTTTTCTATTCCTTCCAATATTTTTAGTAATTTTTCTCTGGCTTTTTTGTAATCAACATCTTCTACTTCAACATAGTATTTTGGAGGAGATAGAACTTTAACACCATATTTTGAAAATACTTTTCTTAAAATATCTGTGGCATTTCCTGTTGGAACTACTACTTCTATTTCACCTCTTATTTTCTTTTTAGAAATTTCTATATGTTTCTTAGCAACTTCCTCGAATTTTTTCCAATATTTTCTAGGAATAATATTTTTTAAAACCGCACTTCCATTTCTTGCTACTTCATCAAAAGCCCAAAAAACTTCACCAAAATATTCTTCTAATATTTTCCAATATTTCATTTCATCTCCAAAGACTTCTTTGTATAAATATTGTGCTCGTTTAAATCTCCTAAATTTTTCTAAAGCTTTTTTTACTTCTTTATCATAAACTCTTTTTATAGAAGCATCTACTTCTTTTTCTCTTACTTTTAAAACTTTTACCACTTTTGTCTCTCCTTCTTTAACTACTGCCTTAATTTTTGCGTCTTTTCTTGAAGTTATTTCTGAAACTGGAATAAATACATCAACATTGTGTTCTTCACAATATCCAAATGCTCCATCTTCTGTTATTTTTGTAATTTTAACTACAATATAATCTCCAGGTTTTAGCATTATTTAAATATCTTTTAGTTCAAATAGTTATATATTAGTTTAGGTAATTATTATTAATAGCCCCGTGGTGTAACTGGCAGCATGCGGGACTTTGGATCCCGTGGTCCCGGTTCGAATCCGGGCGGGGCTATTAGGCTGGGGGGGTAGCGGTCCCCTGTAACCGAGAACCCGCTTACTCGGAGCCTGAACTTGGTGGAGGAGGAATGAATACTCCCAAAGTCTGATGAAGGGCTCTCTTGCCGAGCTGGGAACTTTGGGTGAACCCCGCCAGGCCCGAAAAGGGAGCAACGGTAGCCCGAAGTTTCCAGCGTTGGCAAGTAAGAGCCCAGAAAAGGCTTTGGGAGTATTTATTCCTCCGAAGCCAAGTATCTTAACACAACAACTTCACTTCTACCTTTATAAAGCGATTTTCTACCAATTACGCAAATGTTTTTCTCATAAGGACATCCATAAAAATCAACACATAAAACAAAACCATAATTGTCTTTTAATTTGAATTTACATACTCCTTTATAGTCTTTTTTCCAAACAACTTCCCCACAAATTTTAATTAATTCATTAATCTTGACGTTTGAAATATCTTTTGTTGACACTTTCAAATAATTTTTATCATGAATGTAGTAAGCTAAAAGTAATAAAACTACAAATAAAAACCCTAAAATTAAATCTTCCATAATTATATAATTTTTCCGAATAATGCTCTTTCTGAAAACCCATATATCTTAACTTTTATTCGTTTTCCTAATAGATTCTCTTCCAAGATTACAGGTCGATAATTATAAAATCGCCCAAAGTATCCTTTCTTAATGTCTACAACAACGCAATCTCCTATTTTATTAAGCATCTTATAATTCCATTTTAGTAATATTTTATGGTGTAACTTACTTAAAATCCTGCTTCTTTCTTTTTTTATTCTTCCATGTATATCTTTTAATTGTGCTGCTTTTGTATTTGGCCTTGGTTCAAATCGAGATATGTTTATTATTACTGGTTCTGTTTCTTTAATTAAATTATACGTTTCCCAAAAATCTTCTTCTGTTTCAGTAGGAAATCCAACTATAACATCTGTTGCAATAGTTATATCAGGAATTTCTTTTCTTAAAGTTTTTACCAACTCAATAAAATCTTCTCTATTATATTGTCTATTCATATCTCTTAATACTTTATTACTTCCTGATTGGACAGGAATATGCAAATATTTAAAAACGTTTGGATGTTTTAAAATTTCTATTAATTCATCTATATACTTTAAAAAGTACTTAGGATTTCCCATTCCTATCCTTATCATATAATTTCCTTCCACTTTTAATAGTTCTTTTAATAAATTTATTAGATTTGTTCCAATATCTAATCCATAAACTGCATTATCTTGCGAAGATAATCTTATTTCTAAACAACCTTTTTTCACAGCCCATTCAAATTCTTTTTTTATATTTTCTATTGGATAACTCATTAGATTTCCTCTTGCTAATTTCACAGCACAATAAGTACAATTTCCCAAGCAGCCTTGAGAAATTATTATTGTGTGAATGTATTTATGTTCGTCTCTACAAAATCCAGTAACTATTCTTGGATAATTAATTCCAAATTTTTTAAAGTATTCTGGATAATTTTCTGGAGCACACATTTCTGTAAATCCCAAATCTAAAATTGCTTTTGGATTTATTTTTGGAAGGCAGCCTAAAACAATAGTTTTATCTCTTGGAAGTTTTTTCAAGTATTTTAAATTTTGTCTTTCAGTTGGTCCTTTCACACCACACGTAAAAACAAATATTATATCTGGATCTTTTTCAGATTCAATCCATCCGTTTTCTTTTAGCAACATTCTTAAAACATCTGCTTCTACCTTGTTGGTAGGACACCCAAACACTTTAATATAAAATTTCATTATACTTAATTTAATGAAATCTCAACACATTGAGAGGACTTTGGTAGTTTTAAAACCAGATGCTGTAAAAAGAGGATTGATTGGTGAAATCATTCGAAGATTTGAGCAAAGAGGATTAAAAATTGTTGGAATGAAAATGGTATGGGTAGGAGATGAGCATGTAGAAAAACATTATGAGGCACATAAAGGAAAACCTTTCTTTGAAAAACTTGTAGGATTTTTAAAATCTGGACCTGTTGTAGCAATGGTTATTGAAGGAGTACATGCAGTTGAAGTAGTAAGAAAAATTGTTGGACCAACAGACCCTTCTAAAGCTCCACCTGGAACAATAAGAGGAGATTATGCTCACATAAGCACAGTGAGATGTGATGAAAAAGGAATAGCAATCCCAAACTTAATTCATGCATCTGGAAGTAAAGAAGAGGCCGAAAAAGAAATTTCTTTATGGTTCAAACCTGAAGAAATTTACGACTATAAATTAGTTCATGAGGAATTCACTCTTTAAGTTTACTCCTTTCGAGAGCAATAAACAAAATAATTTATCTATTTCTTCTTCTATTTTTGGATCATAATCTTTTGGGAGATAGCATAACATTTTTTCAATAATTTTGTTTATGATGTTTTCTAATATAATAAATCCAGAATTTCCGTAAATATTGCATAAAAGAATTAAATCTTCAATTACGGAAAATATTGCATAATAAGGTTGTAAATATTTCAGTGTTGGAATTTCTAATATTTCAGATAAAGATTTATATAATTCTAACCACTCTATAGATATTTTTATCTTTGTTGTTAATTTACGTTCATAATTTTTTTCTGCTAAAATCTTTAATTCATTTAAATAGGACAATATTTCATCAACATCTGAAATATTACCTGATTGTAAATTATGTTTTATATCTTTCAGTCGACTTATAATTACATCAGTAAGTAATAATTCTTCTTTGATTAGAATTTCAAAAATTAATTTAGTAGTCTCCATTAAATGGAAATAAAATTTATTTTATTTAAAATTTAAATTTATAATGCTTGATATTTTAATTTCAGCCTTTCTTTTTTTTGTGGGTGCATATATTTTAAGCAAAAGCCATCAAGAAAACAATGTTGAAAAAATAAAAGGATTAGTTTCAAACATATTAGAAAGTGCTAGAAAATTAGTAGCTTATTTGTTAATTGTTTTATTATTTTTCTTTATTTGTGGTGAAATTTATGCTGCTTGGGTGTTTAAAATATGGCCAACCCTCACTAATCACTTTTGGTTTTATGTTCCAATAATGATATTAGTTCTTTTAGTTCTTTACTATTATTTATTCTAACTTTGTTTTTTATTAAAAATTGTTTGAATTCTATGGAATTTGGAGAGTATCCTCCTATGCTGTTTTTTCCAACAATTAAATGACATGGAATGAAAATTGGAAGAGGATTGTATTTTAACGCGTAAATTAATTGAAAAATATTAACGCCACATTCTTCTGCAAATTCTTTATATGTTTTTGTGGTTTTTAAATTAAAAAGTTTTTCATAAATTTTGGGATATCGATATATAGAAAAGTCTCTATTGAAATCTAGAGTAGTATCAGTTACTATACAACCTTTCAAATTATGAAAACTTATAATTTTTTTGAGGTGATTTAAATTAAAAGAAAAGGCTAAAATTTTATATGAATTTATAAGGAAGAACATAATTATCTACCCAATTGTAAGTATATTATCATTTTATCTTCACTAGATAAATATTGAGCACAAACTCTTATTCTTTTTACATCACTTTTTTCACTTTTTCCTTTTACACAATCTCCGTCTTTGGTTAAGTGTGGGTGATTTATTTTAAATTCTACCTTTTCTACGCTAGTTTCTTCAGTAATTGTTGCTTTACACAATTCAGTTCCGGCTGGCAAAATTGCTGAAGAATTTGAACATATTTTAGATCCAGCACTTTGATAAGCTTGTTTACTTACTTGTTTTGCTATCTCAATTAAATTGTTTGGTTGAAACACTAAAGTTCCTAGAATTTGAAGCAATATTGCTAAAACAGCTACAGCTACTACCGCATAAATCACAAGGTTAAAAACTTGACTTTGCCC
>CAZNYH010000073.1:0-4160 GCA_964577235.1 uncultured archaeon
ATAAATTTAACATATTATAGATTTATAATTTTCTAAGTTGATATTTAATAGTTTTTGTAGATTTAGATAATGCCATTAAAACTGCATAACAATTTATCTTCTTTTTACAGTCTTGTTTGAATTTAAGAATACTTTAACAAGTTACATGTATTATTGCTACAAATTTTCTTTTTTCTTTTTTTATTAAATCTAAAATTTCTGGTGTTGGTTTTATAATTGTATTGTATTTTTCTAAAATCCTTTTTGCTTCTTCTGTAATTGGAAGCAATCCATATTGCCCAGTTCCAATATATACTACTTCTGGATGTTCTTTTTCTAAGAAATCCAATTCTTTTTCAGATAAAGGAGTATGTCCATATTTTGGTTTTAAATTTTCTGAAAGTTCTTTTTTTCTAGGAGTAATAGTTTTATTTACATGAATTATAATATCGTGTTCATAAGTTTGTCCATTAATTTTTATCCATCCAAATCCAGTTTCCATTAAATATTATCTTTCAAAACAAACACCTTCCTTACATACAACATAAATGTATCCTGATTCTTTAATTGCTTTCTTTTCATAAAAATCGCCTATATATTTAAATTTTAAGTTTCCATCATAAGCAATAATATAGCAATTTCTTGCATATTCAAAAGGTTTTAAAATGTTTTTATCATAGCAATGTATTTTATTATTTATTTTAGAATATTTTATTGGTTTGTAGTTTAAAACTAAATTTCCGATAAATAAAATTATGAAAAGCAGAAATATTAAACTAACCAACTGTGCCATTATTATATTTTTCTAAAACTTCTTTTTGTTTCTCATAAATTATTTTAGCATTTTCAAATGCTAAATCGATTAACTCATCAAATTCTTCTGGAGTTAGATTGCCATCCATTTGAATTAATACAACTTCTTTTTTATTTGGTAAAATTCCTAAAGCAATATCAGTAGCTCCAGATTTTTCTTGGTCTGAGTTTAAGTCTACTATAAATTCATCTCCTAATTTACCTACTGAAATTCCGACTATTAAATCCCTCATTTTTATTCCTGCCATAGCTAATGATAAAGAAATTCCATTTAAAGCAACACACCTTGTACTTGCATCTGCGTTTATTACTGTTGCTGTAATATTTATCACAGAATTTGGATGTTCACAAGTTAGAACTGTTTTTTCTACAGCATTCTCCAAAGCTTTTGAGATTTCTACCTCCCTTCTAGAAATTTTATCTTTTCCATCTTCAACAGAAAACGGCAACATTCTATATGTGCATTTTATAGTTGTTTCATCTTGTCCTTGAGTATGATAAACACAAGTGTAAATTATATTTTTACCCCAAATTACTTTACAAGATCCAGAAGCATTTTTGGAAATCCCCAACTCAAACTTAAAAGGTCGCATAAAATATTATAAATTCATCAATTTTGTGATAAATTCATCAATTAATTTTATCAACTCATTTATAAATTCTAAAATTATTTCAAGTGCTGATTCTTTTTTTGCTTTTGTAGCAAATATTTCATCAAATTTTTTAGAAATGTAATAATAAGATAAAGATTCTTTCAAATAACTTTTTGCCAAATCTGGATATTCTTTCCAATAAAACTTAGCTTCAGAAGCATATAAATATGCTGCTGTATACATTAATTTTCCATATTCTGTTTTAGGTTGATAATTTAGAATTTTGTTCATAGTTTCTTCATTCAAGATTACAGATTCAGGATATATTTCAGAAGTAGCATATACATAATTCATTGCTGCACATAAATAATACTTTTTTTGTTCGCAAATGGCGGCTGATTTTTCATATATGCTATTTTTCCCAACTAACGCTAGATAATTTTCATATTCTATTTTTGAATTTTCATAAATGTTTTTGTCATCATATTTTATTGGTGCTTCTTTTCCACTAAGAGATATAAATAGTTTAAATACTTTATACCATAAGTTTGCTAAAATATATCCTTCTATTGAGAATTTTTCATTTCTTGATTTTGCCCAACTCCATCTTAATTTACCTGCAATCAAATAGTCAGTATTTTCAGTATATTTATGCAATTCTTTAACTTCTTTATCCCATTTTTTAAATAATTCTTGCAGTTTTTCTTTGTATTTTTGAGATACTAATGAATTAGGATTTGTTAAAGAAGGATTCTCATATAAGTTTTTAGCCACTTCTAATTCATAAAGCCCATGGAACAACTCATTTAAAGCAGGATAAATATATCCTTTATCAAAATATTCTTTTGATTTTTTATAATAATACTCAGCAATTTTTATTTTTGTTTCAATTATAGAGTAGAATTTTGTTTTTATTCCACTTTTTAATTGATTTAACACAGTCAAATATTCGTGTTCAAGTTTTTCATATTCTTTTTTGAAATTTTCTTGATGGGTAAGTTTTACTTTACAATTTTCTGGTACGAATTTTGGAGGAGGTTTTAAGGTAATGTTTTTGTCTTCAATTGCAATTATTTTTGAAAATAGTTCATTTAAATCTTTTACCTCAAATACTTGAATTTCCCTAATTTTAACATCTTTACCTTCTCCATATGGCACAAAGAAGTATTTATATCCGTTTGCCAAACATACTTGGGCTTTCAAATTAACAGCTCCAACAGGAATTATTTCACCATCTTCAGAAACAGCTCCAGTAATACAATAATCATTATTTAAATCTATGTGCTTGTATGCTAAAATAACTGCTAAAGCCATTGCGGCTCCAGCACTTGGGCCATCTATTGAAGTTCCATTTACTGAAAAATCAAATTTTACATCATATTCATTAGGATTTATTCCTAACAAAGTAGAAGCTGCTTTTACAGCAGTTCTTGCTTCTCTTTGAAATTCTTGTCCTATTAAAGTATTAGTTATTGGCAATAAAATTTGCCCAGATCCTTTTTCAATTTTTGCATGGAGTTCCGATGTCACTCCACTTTGAAGTGATTCATTCACGCCAACTATAATTATTGCAGGAAATATTAAAGGTAAAATTAAAATGAACAGTCTCATTAAAATAAATATGCTTTATTAATTATTATTTTATCAATGTTTCGATACATTTAACAAAACTAGCTATTGCTAATCCTGCATATATTATTGTAGTGAACTCTCTTAAGGAAAAACTAAAGTAAAAATTGATGATGACTATTAAAAACAGTAAAACCGTGTGAAAATTTAATTTTTTTGTGATATAGAAGTATTCAATTAGTAGTAAGGAAAGAACAACGATATTTGCACATATGTTAATGAACCATAAATAATTTTCTAAAAAAGGAAATAAATTCTCTATAATTGTAAAAGCAATTGAACATACACACACAACAAAAATAATACTGTACACAATTAAGATATTAGCTTTTTCTTTGCTCATTAGTTTTATTATTCTTGATATATTTATTGAAGTATAGAAATTGCTCTTTAGTTAGCGCCGGGGCAGGGATTCGAACCCTGGCCCCCTTTGCGGGGATGGGCTCTCCAGGCCCACGCCTTAACCACTCGGCCACCCCGGCATTATAAAATATAAGTATTAAAAAATTAAAAAGTAAGTTTTAAAGTATTTTCTGATTCTTTAATTCCAAATTCAGAACTTAAGATATTTTTCACATCTTCATTTTTAATTTGATCTAACATCTCTTTTATTAATTTAAATCGCTTGTGATCAATATTTTCTTTAAGATTCTTAATGGATTTTTTGATATAATATTCACTGATATTAGTTTTTTCATAATTTTTTCCTAATAAGGTCAAAACTTTATAATAATCTTCGTAAAAAGTTATAATAGACAAAGCTACTAGAACATTATTTGTTGCTTTTAAATCTTCAAACCATAAATTAACTAACTTTTTACCTAATTCTCTATCCAAACATGTACCTAATATTACAAGCAATTCTTTTAAATTTAATCCAATTAATTTAGTTTTGTTAAAATGTCTTTCTATTATGCGAGTAATTAACCATATATTTTTGTATTTCCAAGTTTCTGCTAATAACAAAGAATTTAAATTAATTCTCTCATTTTTTAATTTTTTAATCCAATTTTTAATAATTATTCCTGAGATATCTTTATCATATTTTGTTATTTCAAATACATCTTCATAATAAGGCTTTAACATTATAAGTTTTTTTACTACATATTCTACATCTTCAAACTCCCAACCTTCAAATCCATGATT
>CAZNYH010000074.1:0-2271 GCA_964577235.1 uncultured archaeon
TTTAATGGCAGGTGAAGATCTTTGCATTTAAAAATTTTTTAGAAAAAATTAGAAAAAAACTCATAAAACTTGGATTTAAAGAAGTTATAAACCCAATAATTATTCCTGAATCAGAAATTTATAAGCAATATGGATGTGAAGCTCCTATAATTTTAGATAGAATATTTTATCTAGCAGGATTGCCAAGGCCAGATATTGGAATATCTGACAAATTGAAAAAAATTTTAGAAGACAAACATATAAAAATAGAAGAATTTAAAGCATTTTTGAGAGAATATAGGAAAGGAAAAATAGAATCTGATGAATTTGTTGAAGAATTAAAAAAAAGATTTAACATAAATTATGAATTAATTTACCCACATATAAAAGAATTTTTGAATTTAACTCCAATTCCTTCAAAACTTACATTAAGATCTCATATGACAGGAAGTTGGTTTTTAACCTTGAAAGAATACTTAAAATATTACGATCCACCTGTAAAATTATTTTCTATTGATTGGGTATTTAGAAGAGAACAAAAAGAAGATAAAAATCACTTAAGATATTATCATTCGATATCTATAGTAACCACAGAAGATAAGAGCATTATTGATAAAATTTTAACCACTATAGGAATAAAAAAATATGAAATAAAGGAAAAAGAACCAGCTAACTATTATGAGAAAGAATGGGAAGTATATTTAAATGGAACAGAAATAGCGACTTTTGGATATTACAGTAAAAGAGCTTTAAAAAATTACGGAATAAACCACAGAATTTTAAATATGGGGATTGGGGCTGAAAGATTGTATTGTGTTTTGAACAAAATCAATGATATTAGATTAATCCACCAAGAATATAAAATCCTGACAGATAAAGAAATTTTGAATAATTTACACCCAAAACATGTTGCAAAAAACCAAGAGTTAGTGAAATTTTTAGTTAATAAAGTGCTAGAGTATAAAGATAAAGTAGGTCCATTCAAAGAACTCATATACAATCAAGAAATTAAAATTTATTTGTACGAACCTGAAAATAAAAAATTTTTAGGACCTGGAGGTTTAAATTACATTACCGTAAAAAATAATAACATTATAGTTTCAAAAAAAGGTAAGTATTTATTGTTAGAACTTATAATAAATAAATTAGTCTATTTGATAGAAAATGGCTTTTCAGGCCATTTTAAAGTAAGATGGGTAAGAAATTTAAGCGATTGTAATTTAGAATTAAAAATTCAAAAAAAGTTCAATAAACTTGGCGGAAAGGTTGATGTTTTATCACCTGTTTTCTTGGATTTAATAATAGAAAGATAAAACTATTTTTTAATTTCATAATAAATTATCTTAAATGGTTTAACTTCAATTACAAATTTTTTATTGCATTTTTTACAAAACCAATTGTCAAGTTTATTACCACAATAAGGACACAAAAATTCATATTCGAAATTTTTTACAGGCGAATACACAAAATACAAAATAGAATTCATAACAGAAAATATTTTTGAAAAAATTTTACTTCGTATTCTAAAAATGTCATATTCTAATATTATTAAAAACGCTATTAAAATTAAAAGTACAGTTGAATCTATGTAAACATTATTAAATGCACGAAAACACCCTAATATTTCAATCCACAACATATAAGAAACTATTAAAATTGGCATTGCAGAAATCATGAGTAAAATTGTAATTACAAATACAAGCAATAAAGCGGGAATTCCTAATGCTTTTAAATAATCAAATAAAGAGAGATTTATTTCTTTTATTTTCCTATATTTTTTTGGTGATGAAGCAGTTATTATCGCAATTGCAGTTACAATTAAGATAACTATTAAAATTATAT
Organism: uncultured archaeon; assembly: GCA_964577235.1. Lineage (GTDB taxonomy): Archaea > Iainarchaeota > Iainarchaeia > JAADDC01 > CAZMYQ01 > CAZMYQ01. The sequence continues at coordinate 1,822 of CAZNYH010000074.1, forward strand.
CAAATATTAACTTGCAATTGATATAACAAAACAATAAAAATAAAACCAACGCAATTATGCCAATATTCTTTAAAAATTTGTTTACCTTAATTTTCATTAATAAATTATTTTCTGCCATAATCATCTTCTAATCTTTCAATATCTTCTTCCAAGCATTTTCCATATTGCACTTCAATTATCTCTAGATTTTCATCTCCTGGGTTTTCAATTCTATGAATTTCTTTTACAGGAATAAAAACGAATTCTCCTTCACTCAAAATTTTTTCATTGTTTCCAACAATTACTTTTGCTTTTCCTTTTACTACTACCCAAAATTCACTTCTCAAAAAATGTCGTTGTAAACTTAATCTTTTTTTAGGCAATATTACTAATTTTTTAACTTTATGTTTTTCACCTTCATCAAGAACGATAAAATATCCCCACGGTCTCTTTTCCATTAAAAAATAATAT
>CAZNYH010000075.1:0-2117 GCA_964577235.1 uncultured archaeon
AAATTGGAAAAGGAGAATCTAAGGTTTTTATTGGAATGATTTCAGGGATTAAGGATTCTCCAGAAAATAGACAAGTTGTTCTAATGGCTTTAAAACCAGAAGATGCATTAAAAGTAGCAAAAGTATTAGAAAAATTTGCGACAGACATTTTGGAAAAACAATTTGGAAATCAGATGTGAGTCTTATAATCATCATCTCATTGCTCAACGGCCTCCTCACCTGGGGCCCGGCGGGATTTGAACCCGCGACCTTCCGGTCCGAAGCCGGACGCTCTATCCTGACTGAGCTACGGGCCCTAGAAAAAAGAAAAAATTAATTTTATTTTTTCTTAATGTATTTTTCATATAAATAAACTCCACCAATAACTCCTCCTGCTATTGCCAAACCTAATGACAATGGTTGCAATATAGATGATAATATTATGTTTATAAATGTGAAGTCTATAGGTAATTGATATAATGCTAGCATAGCAATTAATATGTATCCTACTACTTCAATTATCCCAACAACTGCGTCATCAAATTCTGATTTTGAAACTTTTGCAACTGATTTTAATGCTTTTGTAAATAGTTCCCATAAAACAATACCTACTAAGAAGATTATTGAGGATACTACTAAACTACCTAACCAGACAACAACTATTTCGCAATATTTTGCCAAAGTTGGAGAAGTTAACAAATGAGTAGCAATTATTTGGCCAGCAATTCCAAATGACAATGCTAAAATTATAAAGTTTACGATTCTAGGTAATGTAATTCCATTTTTTGAGAGTTCTTTTACAGTTTTAAAGTGTTTTTCTAAAGTTTCTTGCACTTTAGCACTTCTCAAAATGTAATTTACAATTATTACTAAAATTTTTCCTATAATATAAGTGGCTGCCAAAACTACTAAGATTTTTGCAGATAAGACAGTTCCTTCTACCAAGAATTTTGCAAGTTCTACTATGGAGTTAGTTACTTCTGCAAAAGCTGTTGCAATTGACATTAAAAATTTAAATATTTTGCAATATATAAAATTTTAGTTTAATAATTCTCTTTCTATTTGCTTTATATATTCTCTTAATGTTTCTTTATCTATTTCAGGATTCGTAAAAGTTTTCTCAATTCCAGCAATTTTGCCATCTTTTACATTTGCTTTAAATATATCGCATTTAATTACCCCAAACATGTAGCTTACCTGTAATGTGCCTCCAAATTCCGATACGCCATCTGAATCTAATATTCTAGCATTAATTATTCCATCATTTATAGTTGCGCGCTCCAATCTTAAAAATTCTGCTTTAATGTTAGCTGTATTTATATTAGAATAAATAATGTCTCCTTTTTTTAAAGATCCAACCAACTCATTTATTTTACTATTGTTGGTCCTAATTTCCCTATGAATTGTTATTCCTAATTTATTTATTTTGCTTTCATCTATTATTAAACAATTAGCATCGATATTCACTCTATCTAACTTACATTTTTCTAAATAAACAGAATTTCCAGAAATATCTCGTAAAAAGCCTTCTATTTCAACGTCTTTAAGTTTCACTTTGTTCCCTATACACATTTTAAAACCCGCACTTTCTTTAATAGATACTTCATTTGTAGCAATTATTAAATCTATGTCAGAATCTTCAATAATTATTTTTTCTGGGAACACTGAATATAAAAAATCTAGTCGTGAGTTCAGAATATTTACTTTTCTCCAAGAATTTAACAACAACATTACAATTAGATATAACGCTCGATTTTCTTTAAAACGCATATCTAAAGAATCTATTACAACAAACTCGTCACGATTTTTTATATCTAACAAGAACATCAATTCTGTTATATCTATGTAAGAAATTCTTTTTAAAGCATATAGATAAGGGATTTCCCTGGATCTTATAAAATTATCAACTTCAGCAGGGGATTTAAATAACTTCCAAACAATCCATTTAAATTCTGTTATAATTTTTTTGTTATCTTTTATTTTTCCCCAAATTTCTTCTGCTTTTTCTTTAAGCTCTCTTCCTGATAACATCATTAAGTATTTTTCAAAAAACAATATATATATTTTTTATCTATATATTAGTAACATAAAATTCTGACTTAATAACAAAATTTTTATAACATTTTATATTTTATTTC
>CAZNYH010000076.1:0-7623 GCA_964577235.1 uncultured archaeon
TTTCCAATGAAAGATGGAGAAATTATAATTGCTACTACAAGACCTGAATTATTAGGTGCTTGTGACGCTATAATAGTACATCCAGAAGATGAAAGATATAAAAATTTAGTAGGAAAAGAAGCCACGATTCCATTATACAACAGAAAAGTAAAAATATATGCGAGACCTGAGGCTGATCCAGAATTTGGAACAGGAGCAGTAATGATTTGTTCTTATGGAGATTTTGTAGATGTAAAATTATTTAGAGAATTAAAATTAACACCAAGGCAGTTAATTGATTTTGATGGTAAAATGATTGATGAAAGATATAAAGGACTAACTGTAAAAGAATGCAGAAAGAAAATTGTGGAAGACTTAGAAAAGGAAGGATATTTAATTAAAGTAGAAAAAATTACTCATTCAGTTCCAATTCATGAAAGATGCAATACGGAAATAGAAATTTTAGAAAGACCTGCCTTATATTTAAAACAATTAGAATTCAAAGAAAAAATGTTAGAATTTGCTAAAGAGTTAAAATTCATTCCTGAAAGACATAGACAAAGATTGCTTGATTGGTTAGAATCAATAAATATAGACTGGCCAATTTCAAGAGAGAGATATTACGCTACTGAAGTTCCTTTGTGGTATTGTAAGAATTGTGGAGTATACATTCCAGAACCAGGAGAGTATTACCAACCATGGAAAGAAGAGAAAACTTGTCCAAAATGTGGGGAAAAAATGAAAGGAGATACAAGGGTGTTAGATACATGGATGGATAGCTCAATAACTCCATTGTTTATCATGAAATATTTTGAAAATAAAGAATTATTTAATAAATTAATTAAAGGATTAAAAATCAGACCACAAGGATATGAAATAATAAGAACATGGTTATATTATACCTTATTAAGATGTTATCAATTAACAGGAGAAAGAATTTTTGATGTTATACTTATTCACGGTATGGGGGTAGATGAAAAGGGAAGAAAAATGTCGAAAAGATTAGGAAATACGATAGATCCTTATGAATATTACGAAAAATATGGAGCAGATACTATAAGATTTTGGTTATGTTTAGAAAGTTCACCAGGAGACGATTTTAGAGTTTCAGAACAAAAGATTATAGGAGCTATGAAGTTCTTAATAAAATTGTGGAATATAGCAAGATTTGTATCACAATTTAAAGAAAAAGGAGAAATATATAATAAAACAGATGAATGGATTATTAATCTAGCAAACAAAACAGAAAATGAAATAATACAACATTATAAAGAATTTAGATTTGATTTGGTGGCTAAAAAAATTATTTGGTTTGCTAGGGATGTGTTTTCATCTCACTACATTGAACTAGTAAAATGGAGAAGTAATGAATATTCATACGGGCTACATTATTGTTTGAGAAAAATATTAAAATGGATAGCTCCAATTAGCCCAGCAATTTCAGATTATATATATAGGCAATTATACGGAAAAACTGTTTTTACTGAAAAATTTGAAGAAAAAGAATATAATGAGAATATTATAAAACTAGGGGAAAAACTTATGGAATTTAATTCAAATGTTTGGAAAACTAAAAAAGAAAGAGGATTATCTTTAAAAGATGGAATTTCAATAGAAATACCTGATGAATTAAAAGATTTTGAAGAAGATTTAAGAAATTGTCATCATATAGTTTAATATTTTTTATCTAAAAATCTCCATTAAAATCTCTTCCGTAGATGGATATTTTATTTCTAAATCAGCAATTCCATACGGCTTAAATGTTTCAATAATATTTTCAATATCTTCTTTATTTATCACGCCCTCAAAAAAATACTCTGAAACCTTTTTCAGAGGAACTTTCTTTTTAACAGGATTTTCAGTTTGGATTTTAACAATTCTTTTAGTAATTTTTTGCTTTAATTCTTCAATTTTGCCGTCAAAAATAATTTCTCCTTTTCTTAAAATTATTATCCTTTTACAAACAGTTTCAATATCCAAAGCATCATGAGAAGTAAATAAAACTGTTTTATTAATTTTTCTAATTAGTTCTCTAATTTTTACTTTTGAAGGGATATCAATTCCCAAAGTAGGTTCATCTAATATTAAAATTTCTGGATCATGCATTAAAATTGCCAACAAGCAAAATTTTTGTCTCTCACCTAAAGATAATTCTCTTATCCTTGCCTCAACCAAATGCTCTACATTCAAAATTTTCGCATATTTCCAAAATCTCTTTTCAAAATCTTCTTCGGAAACATCAAAATACATAGAATATATTCTTACAGCATCATAACTTCTCAAATTAAATGCCAAAGGTAATTTATGACCAAACATAATACCCATTTTCCTAACAACCTTTTCTCTGTTGTAAAAAGGATCTAATCCAAAAATTTTTACTTCTCCTTTATCTGGTTTTAGTATCCCGCATAAAATTCTAGACAAAGTTGTTTTTCCAGAACCATTTGGTCCTAAAATTCCAACAAATTCTCCTTTCTTTATTTCAAAAGAAACATTATTTAATGCTTTAATTTCTTCATATTCTGGAAGAATCGATTTAATAAGTCTATCTAATAAATTTTTACCTTTTTTAGTTCTTCTGAAAATTTTTGTTAGGTTTTTTACCTGAATCATTAAAAAGATAGATGTCAAAAGTATTTATTATTGGCAAAATTACCATTAAAATAAAGTTTTTGATTTTTTCTCGTAATTTTCTATTTTTTCTAATAGGTCAAGAGGAATATTGTGTTTTTTCATCAATTCATACAAAATTTCTTTTGGAGTTTTTTCAATGGAAATTTCAGTTATTTTTGGTTTTAATCTAATTTTGTTAGTAATTTCAAAATAAACATTAAATCTAACTTCTAAATTTTCTTTAACTTTTGAAATATCAAAGTTGCTAGCTTCCCCAGATAACACTATTTTAACTACATGGTATGGAGTTAAATTTTTGAATTTTTCTGATATTTTATCAATAGCTTCTCCTTCATTAGTAACTATAAAACTATAAAATTCTCCCTTTAAAGCAGTTTCTAAAGGTATTTCTTCCAAAGAATTTTTTTCAGTATCGTAGATAAAAACTTTAGGATAATGAGGTAAATGAATTGGACTTAAAGATGTGATAGTTATTGATCCTGGAACTAAAATTCCAGGCTTCTTTATCGTTTTATGAAAATGCCCCAAAATTATTAAATCAAAATTAGGCAAATATTTTTCCACATCTTCTAAAAATTGATGTAAAACCAAAATGTTTATTTTACCATCTTTTCTTTTACTTTTGGCAAAGTTCATCATTTCGAATAAAGTGTCTTTTAAAACTTTCTCTGGAACCCATCCAATTCCAACAATGTTAACATCTTTATCTTCATATACCCATCTTCTTTTTTCACAAATTTTACTTATTAATTTTAAAGAAACAAATAAATCAAATGCAGATTTTTCTCTTTGGGTAGAATAAGAAGTATCGTGATTTCCCATTACAGACAAAAATTCAATATCTGTCCAAATCTCTTTTGCTTTGTATAGCACATAAGGAGGTTCTCTAGGAGATTCAAACACATCTCCCGCACAAATTATTAAATCACAATTTTTTAACTTTTCGAAGGCTTCTTTTAAAGCATCAAATGTTTTTTCAAAAAATAATTTTCTCCCTTTGTTATTACCCAAATGCAAATCAGATAATATTCCTATTTTCATAAAAAATTACATTTGAAAAATTAATATAGCAACAAGAATTAGAAAACATAACAAAATAGTTACCCAGTCTATGAATTTCATTTTTATTTTAGGAGAAATTGTAATTGGTCTGTTTGGATTATAACCTCTTGCTATTAAAGTATCTCCTAAAAAAGCCCCAGATTCTAACGTAATAATTACAATAGGAATTAAAATCATAATCAGATTCTCAAATATTTTTGAATTTAATGAAATTTCTAAACCTCTACACCTACAAGCGTACATTATGTTCCTTACTTTTTCATATAATATTGGATATAGTCTTAAACCCAACATCAATAAAATCCCATATTTATGGTGAATTCCAATCTTCATCAAAGCCTGAGGTATATCGTTAGGATTTACAACCATAGCAAATAATACACCTGCATTGATAAAAGTAAGAATTTTTATGGTGTATTCTAATGCTACATAAATTCTTTCATAAATAGAACCACTTTCAAACAAAACAGACAATATTATCATAGAAACAGCAATAAATAAAGATAAAAGTAATGTTTGATCTAAAAATCTTTTAAGTTTTATATTTGCAATAAAAACAAGGAAATAAATGGAAAAATAAAGAATAATTGCAAAATATAAGTTAGATAGAAAAGCACATAAAGGATAAAATATAAGAAATACTAGAAATTTGGTTCTTACATCTAGTTCGTGTATTATAGATTTCTTTGGCAAATAAATTCCAAATCCCACAAAACATCACCACTCAATTCTGGCTTCTTTTAAAATTTCTTTTTGATTTTTTATTTTATTAGGAGAATCTTGGGCCAATATTTTTCCATCTTTCATTACTATTATTTCATCTGTATAAAAAGCAGCTTCAATGTAATGAGTTAACATTATAATTGTTTTGCCTTCATTTCGCATTTTTATTAACATATTAAATACATCCCACCACTTGTTTGGATGTACTCCATACTCTGGTTCGTCTAATATTATTAATTCAGGATTTGTAATTAAAACTGTAGATGCTATATTTAACATTCTTTTTTGACCTCCGCTAAGCGAATCGACTGATAAATCAGCAACGTGCTTTAAGCCAACTTCTTCTAAAATTTTTTCTATATCTATATTCAATTCCAAAATTTTTGTAGTAATTTCACATTCTTCTTTTACAGTATTACCTATAAACATCTCTTTTGGATTTTGGGTAATGTACGCTACTTTTTTGGCTATTTCTTGAGCTTTCATTTTAGATGGTTCTTTTCCAAACAATTTAACTTCGCCTTTTGTTGGTTTTAATAATCCGATAGATAACCTAATCAAAGTAGTTTTTCCAGATCCATTACTGCCAATTATTGATACAAATTTTCCTTTGTTTATTTTCAAATTTAAATCTTTAAACAGAATTTTATCTTCATATCCAAACCATACATTTTTAAATTCTAAGACTACATCTTTAAATTTTTTTGGTTTTAACTTAAACACTTTTGGTTTTTTAATGAATAAAGGTGAACCTACGGTATCTTCAACTATTTTTGAACTTAATATACTCGTATCGCCCTCTGCGACTATTTTTCCATTGTTTATTACTATAATCTTATCGGCAAGTTTGTAAAATGTGTCTATATCATGAGTAGAAATCAGCATAGTAACTCCTTTATTCTTTAGGTTTTTAAGCAAAGTAATTAATTCTTGTTTTCCTGCAGGATCTAAAAATGAAGAAGGTTCATCTAAAAGCAAAATTGAATTTTTTCCGTGTAAACTCATAGTGAGTGCTGCAGCAATTGCAACTCTTTGTTGTTGACCTCCCGATAACTCATTAGGAGACCTATCGGATAAGTGAGTTATATTTAACATTTTCATCATATTTTCTGCAATTTTCTCACATTCTTCCCACGGTAAATTAAAATATATAGGAGAACTCAAAATTTCATCTTTGACAGTTAATTGATGTAAATTTACCGTTGGGTCTTGTCCAACCCATCCTATTCCTAATCTTGTTATTTCATAAAAATCTAAATCTTTTATATTAATCCCAGAGATAAATATATCCCCCTTCAAAGTGCCTCCAAACAATTTGTGTAATCCTCTACATAAGTAAATTATGGTGGATTTTCCAGAACCAGAAGGCCCTAAAAGTAAAACACATTCTCCTTTATTTATAAAAAAAGAAACATTTTTCAAAATCCAATTTTCATTATATCTGAACCACACATTTTTAAACTCTATAACTTTCATGATTTATCCCTCAAAATTAATACTATTTTAGAATTTTTAATTTTTTCATAGACTTTAATTCCAAATATTACACCTATAACAACTTCAAAAACTCCTACAACTACTAAAAAAGGAAATATTTCAATAAATTTGGTAAATACGTCATTGGGCAGGAAAAAATAAAAAGATACAGCAAATAAAAATAAAACTACCACTATAACCGCCATAGATGCTATTACGATACTCATCTTTTCGCTTATTTTTTTAAAAAAATAATGTAGTATATCTCCAATTAAACAAGAAATAATTACTATAGGCACTTTAAGTATAAACCCAGGTGGCCCACAAACGGGAGTAAATAAAGCCAAAAAACTGTAAGTTATTCCCAATAAAGTTAAAGTGTAATTATAATTAATTACCAATAAACTCACAGCAAATACAAAACCAGAAATAACACCCATAATAACAATTCCAGACAAAGGAATTCCTGTAAACTTAACAACCCACAATCCTGAAAGAATATTAAGAATAAATAATAAAACACCCATTGAAATAGATGCTGTAATTTTTCGATTCATGTTATTTACCTCTTAGTCTTTTCACTATATTTCTATCTTTTATTTTGTCAAAAATAATCCAGCCAATATAAGCCCCAATAGCTCCTTCTATTACGCAAACTACTAACAAAATGTGAAATACAGAGAAAAATTTAGCAAATAAATCTTTTGGTAAAAATATATAAAATGCTAGCAAAAATATTATAAAAGCAACCACAGAGGCTATTATAGTAGATATAATTACTCCTACTTTTTCGTTTTTTCTGAAAAATGACATCACCACATCAGCAACAAATCCTGCAGAAGCTACTATTAGTACTTTTGGTAAGAATCCAGGAGGTCCTGAAATTGGTGTAGGAATTGCTAATATACCGTAAACTAAAGTCATAATAGTTGCACTTGGAAATATAGGTAAAATGAGTTCTGTCAAAGCTATAATTATACCTACAAAAAGTCCCATTATTATAGCTCCTGCTAAAGGAATTCCAGTAGCGATAACTATTAGCATACCTGTACAAACGTTTATTATAAATAAAAGAGCTCCTATGGCAGCAGCAGCCGCCAGCCTTGTAGCATTCCACCCTTCCATTAAATAATTTTATTGATAAATACTTTAAATAACTTTACAGAGTAATTAATATGAGACTAAGAGTTGGAACAGCATATAGGGAAGATGTCGGAAAAATGATTGTCAGAATTTCAAAAGAAAAAATGAGAGAATTAGGAGTTTATGAAGATGATGTAGTAAAAATAATAGGACAAAAAATAGGAGCCGCTAGAGTTTTTCCATTAAAGTATGGAGATGAACCTGATTTAATTAGAATGGATGGAGTATTAAGAAATAATGTTGGATCTGGACTAGATGATTACGTCATTGTAGAAAAAGCACAACCAATTGAAGCAAAAAAAGTAGTTCTAGCACCTTTATTTAGAGTAGATTTATCAAAAACAAAAACTATCTTAATTGATGCTATTAAAAAGTCTTTTACAGGATATCCATTTGCTATAGGGAATACCTTAGTTTTGGAACATTATTATTTGGGAGAACTTCCCTTCTCTGTAGAAGATGCCCAACCAAAAGGAGACATTTATATTATTACACCCACAACAAAAATTGAATTAGTAGGAAGTAAAGGTGAAAAAAGAGAAAGAGTTACTTATGAAGATATAGGAGGATTAAAAGATGCTATAAGAGCAATTAGAGAAATGGTTG
>CAZNYH010000077.1:0-6472 GCA_964577235.1 uncultured archaeon
TGGATTTTTGCTAAGAGTTTTAAGGAAAAGATTGATATGTTTGAAAATTATGAAGTTAAGTGTTTTGATATTGAAAACACACTAATATAAAAGTATAACAAACATTATTATAATGAGAATTATACATTTTTATAATAGAAAAGATGAACTTAAAAAGTTAAATAAATACTTACATAGAGAAGGGTTTGACTTAATAATAATATATGGAAGAAGGAGAATTGGTAAAACAGCACTTATTTTAGAAGCAACTAAAAATATGAAACGATTGTATTATATGGCACTTGAAAAAAATAATTTGAAAAGTTTTTATGAAAAAAGTATGTCTTTATTTCCAGAAATCTCTAAATTAAAAGCAGATTGGGAGATTTTATTTGATTACTTAAAGGATAAAGTACAAGTAATTATAATAGATGAATTTCAAAATATGATAAAAGAAGACAAATCTATTCTTTCTGTATTTCAAAGAATAGTAGATTCTTCTCAAAGTTCCAATCTAAAAATTGTTTTGTTAGGATCTACTGTTTCTATAATTACTTCAAAAGTTTTAAGTTATAAGAGTCCTTTATATGGGAGAAAATCTTTATCTATGAAGTTAAAACCTATTAAGTTCTTAAACTTAACAGAATTCTTTCCAAATAAAAAAATTCACGAATTGGTTGAAATATATGGGTTTACTGATGGATTGCCATACTATTTAACAAAAATTGATAAAAATATATCGTTTTGGGATTGGTTAGATGAAAATTTAGTTGATTTTGTAGATGAGATGGATTTTCTTATGAAGTATGAATTTGAAGATGTTGGAACTTATAAATCTATTCTATATGCTATAGCGCTAGGAAAAACAAAATTAAATGAAATAAAAGAAGTTACTGGATTAAAACGAACAGATTTATCATCTTATTTGAAAAATTTAATAGAAGTAGATTTTGTCGAGCGAATAGTTCCAGTTACAGAATCTCCAAAATCTAAAAAAGGAAGATACTACCTAAAAGATAATTTTCTTAGATTCTGGTTTAGATATATATATCCAAATCTTTCTTCAATAGAGGAAGGAGTTTTTGATATAAATTTAATCAAAAGTGATTATAATAGATATCTTGGTTTAGTATTTGAAAAAATATGTAAGCAGTTTTTAGTTGAAATGATTAAGCAAGGAATATTTCCTAAATTTACAAAGATTGGAAAGCAGTGGGGAAACATTCCAAAAGAAAGGAAATCTTACGAAATAGACATAGTGGCTATAAATGAACATACTAAAGAAATTTTATTCTGTGAATGTAAATGGAAAGACAAAGTAAATCCCAAACAAATATGCAAAGAATTAGTTGAAAAAAGTACTTATGTTAATTGGAATAATAATAATAGAAAAGAATATTTTGTAATATTTGCTAAGAGTTTTAAGGAAAAAATTTCTGAGTTTGAAGGATATAAGGTTTGGTGTTTTGATTTAAATGATTTGGAAAACTATTTGAATTAAATTGTTATAATAACTTAATGAAGGAAATTATAGACAATATATATTCACATTTGGAAAACATTTATAATAGAATTCTAGAAACCTTGGAAAATTTTGGAGTTCCAGCATATGATATTGACGAAACTTTAAGGGAGAAAGGAATTGATCCAGTTTGGTTGACTTTTGGAATTTTTATACTTATAGTTTTAGGAATATTAATTTTGTTATTACCTTCTTCGGGAGGGAAAGCAATTACTGTTTATGCTTATTACAATGATGAACCTATAAATGGGACTGTAACTATAATTTCACCATCTGGAAATACTTATTCAATAGATTTATCAAATGGAGTTGGAACTTTAAATGTTGATTGGGAAGAAGGAAATTATACTATAAAATGGACTTCAGAATATGGGGAATTCAAATCAGAAACTTCTTGTGAAATTTCAGGAAACTATTGTGTGCTAGAAGTTAACTTTAAAGATGAAAATGTTGAAAAACCAGGAGATAAACTAATCTATTATGCTTGTGTTAAAGTCCAGGGAACTAAAAGAGACAAGATAGATTCTGTTTATTATACTTATAAAGGAGAAATGAAGTTTTTAGAAGAAGACGAAAATGGTTTGTTCTGTGGATATTTCCCAGGCCAAACGCAAATTCCAATAACTATTTCATTTAAAGACGGAACTAGAAAAATGTTCATAAAAACAATAAATGAAAATAATTCAACAGTTACTATAACTTTAGAAGAACGTGTTGAATTCGAGACTAAAAAAGTGACTTTAATTTTTGATAAAGAACCTTATGAAGTAAAAATAGATGACAAACCAGTAGAAGTTACTGATTTAAAAGCACAATTGGAAATTTCAGAAGGCACACATACTTTATATGTTGATGGATCAAGATACTTATTACACATTTATCCAGATTCATCGATATGTGAAATTAAAAACGGAACATTTAATATAAAAGTGAACACTGATGGAGAAATATACATCTTCAAAAAACATTCAGAGGTTATTGAAAAAGTAGAAAATGAATTTCTAGCTCCAAAAGAAGATTTTGTAGTTGTATTATATAAAGAAGGATACGAGCCCAAAGTTTATGAGAATCCAAGTTGTTATATAACTTATTACTTCAAAGATAAAGCGAAAGATGAAGTTGATTTTAATACAAATGTAAATAAATCAGAAGTTGGAATAATTGTATATGAAGAAAATCCCGATGGAAATAAAATAAGATGTATTACTATTGGAAAGAAATGTTATTTGAACATGGAAAAAGGAAAAAATTATTACATGGTAGGAATTTATAAATCTTTAGTAACAAATCCTGTAAAAATAGAAGGAAAAACAGTAGATTTAATATTTAACTTCAATAGACCAGCAGTTGTAAGAATAGTTAATGATAAAGATAGAAGTGTTTGTTTAAGAAATGACACAATAGGTTACAAAGTTTGTAAAACGGGTAGATTATTAACTTTTTATGTTCCAACTTATGGAAATTATGTTTTGGAAGCTGAAAACACTACAAAAACAATCCAAGTATATAAAGATACTGTTGAAGTTACAAATTATACTTCAGGCCAAGTAAATTACCTTTCAGGACCATATGATTATCAATACAACCCTGTATTAGTCTTAACACCTGGAGAAAAATATTTCTTCGAATATAAATCTCCTAAGAAAATAATATTTAAATCAAATTGCTTAATAACTGATAAAACAGAATATCCGCCAGGAGAAGGAAAAATAGAATTTAGAGTTTCCTTAGACCCTAATTGTTATGGAGAAGTGGAATACTCATATGGAACTTCTGAAGTAGATATGGTTACTAAAAAAGTTTTTATTTCTTCTGGAAAGACTATTTGTATAGCAGGAACTTGTATTGTAGTTTCCATTTATAGAGGAGATTATCAATATCCAATTTCAAGATTACCTAAGCCAGGAACTTATGAATTGAGGATTAAGTTTGTAAGAAAATCAGATAGATTTGGATACTTCAAGGTTAAAAGTTTGGGAGTTATTCAAATAGATGAAACTCCATTTTCAGAAGACAAAACAATTACTTTTGAAGCTACAAGATTTGGAAGGGGACAATTAATTTTTGAGGCATATGACATTAACGAAAACAAATATCAATTTGAAGAAAAAATTAATATTGATGTTAGAAGATATTTAGTAAATGTCAAATTCATTTTTGGAGATATAACTGGATTAAATGTATGTCTAATAAATGTTGAAACAGGAAATAAAGATTGTTTCATTGGAGATAGAGAAAACTACAAGAAAGTTTTTGCTGGAGTTTATAAAATTATAATTGAAAGTCCAGTAATTCAAAAATACGAATCTCAAGAAATGCCAATCATAAGTGATTGTACTTTAGATTTTAGAGATTATTTAGTTCCAATTGCCAACAATTTAGAAGTTAAGTTTGGGAATGTAGAAGTCGGAGGAATGAGATTACCATTTTTACTTCCTAGAAGAGAAAATGTAATTTCAATTTACATAGATGTACCTCAAAAATCAGAAGTAAAACTCTATTATAAATTCAATCAAGAAGTTAAATTCTTAAGAATTTTCCCAAATGTGGATTATACTTTAGGAAATAATTACATCGAATTTAAGGCTCCTTATGTTGGAAGATACATAATTCAATTTAAATTAGAACCTGAAAATGACTTATCAGTTAAAGTTTATGCTGAAGATTCAACAGGATTAGTATTTCCATTTGGAGGAAATAAAGAAAATGAAAATACATGGGTTTCAAAAGTATGGAAACTTTCAGAAGTTGATTTGTCTTATTATAATGGTGTAGCTTTAGGATATGGAATTTATAGAATAGATGGAACAAAAGTTTCAATAAACAATAACAGATATGAACTTTCAAATAAGAAACATTATATATTGAGAATTTGTGGATATGGAAAAGGTAACTACAATATTAAAGTAACTTCTCAAATTAATTACAATTCGGGAGAAGTGGGATTAACTCTTTCAGAAGATACAGTAAATTGTACTGAAATGAACATTTCTTACGAAAATTACACAGGAGAAGACACATTAATATTAGATATTAAAGATGAAAATGATTTCCAAGTTACTACATTCACAATTCCTATTTATGTTAGGGAATTTTCAATAAAGATAAAACCTTCCAATACTTTCTTATATGGTGATTATAAATTAACAGTACAAGTAAAAGATGAGCAAGGACATAACCTAAATGGCATAGAAATTTGCGCAATAAACTACCAAGGAACTCCATTATCTGATGTTAATTGTAAAATTTCAGAAAATGGAATAGTAAAGTTCGAGTTTAAACCTGTAGATAGTGGAATAATTAAGTTAGAAGTAAGAAGTGTAGGAGAATATGTGTTTGATGGTACTCCTCCTTTAATTTATATCGTAAAAGAAAAAGGCCTAAATTGTGAAGGTATAAAATTAAATGTAAAAGGAATTAATAAAATAACAAATTATCCAGTAAAATGTGACAATACTACTCCTTATAAATTAACAGGAGTAGTTGAGGTAAAACCAGACGTGAATGTAGAGTATTATTATTCAGTAAGTTCAGATGAAATTGATTTCACTTTGAATTTCCCAAAGGTTAAGCCAGGAAAAGGAAGTATAATTGTAGTAGCAGAAGCAGAAAATGAATACGGGGATAAAAAATATATTTGGGGAGAAATTGAAATTAACTTTGAGAATAAATCTCCAAATTGTGAAGGATTTGATTTTAGTGAAGATAAATTAATAGTTAATACTATTGCTACAGGAGGAGTAAAAGTTAAATTAAAGGTAGATCCAGGAATTTCAGAACATTATGAAAAATTAAGAGGTATTATTTGGGGAGAATTCAAAGGAATTAAGACTCATGAAGATGAAGTAGATTTCAGAGATTTGGTAAAAGGATATGACTATACTGTTCCAAGAGATTGGTTTGAAGGCAAATATGTAACAGGAAAAATTTATGTAGAAGTAAAGGGAATTCCAAAATTAGGAAAAGAAGGAATTTTAGAAGAAGAAGTTTGTACTACTTCTTTAAGTAAAGATGCTTATGTGATTTTTGAATGGCCAGAGAAAAAATCTACTAAAGGAGAAATTATTGTTGATGAAGACAATAAGAAGGTTAAAGTTAACTTAGAAATTACTTTCGAAACTCCTGTTGCCTTAAAAGGAAAATGTATTTTATTAGGTAAAGAATTCGATGCTAAAGTTTCAGGAAATAAATTAGAATTTTCAAAAGATGATTTAAGTTTAGATTATAAAGAATTACTCAATCAAGATAAGATAATTTGTTACTTATATGATGATTATGGTAATTCTCAGGAATATGAGATTAATAATTTGACTAAGAAACTTATTTCTAAGTGTTTATATCCTAGCATTGATCATTCAACAGGAATTTTAAGACTTTCGAGAGATGCATATTGTGATTTAGGTGAAAAAATTAAGATAGATATTAGTTGTGGAGTGAATAAACAAATTAACAAAGAATTAGAGATTTCAAGAGATAAAATAGAAGATTTTGAATACAATTTAAAAACTATTTGTGAAGGTTATACTGTTGTAGTAGTCAAATTCAAAGTTGGAGATAAAGATAAAGAATCCAGAGAAGAAGCATTTTTAGATGTTCTTAAACAACCAAAAACAGGAAGGATAATAGGTTTCTGTTCTGGAGAAGGTTGCGATTGCAAAAGAGAGTATTGTAGTAATGATGCTGCAATTAACTATTTAAAACCAATTTTTGTCTCAGCAATTACATCATGGACAACAATAGATGGCGAAATAAAATTATATGAGTCTCTTGCTTTATTATCATCTACAATAAGCGGGAAAGTCGGAGAAAAAGATTGGTATTTGTCATCTAATTGTGAAAATCCAGGAAATGCGGTATGTATATTAGTTAAAGATACTGCTGGAAAAGTTGGAGATTGTAAATATGAAGTTAAACCAAATGGAGATAATGTACTAGTATTTACGTTAACTTGCGAAAATAATAGTAAAGAAA
>CAZNYH010000078.1:0-27243 GCA_964577235.1 uncultured archaeon
CTAATGAAAGTCTGGTACAACGGAAAAATTGTTGAAGATTTGAAAATTCCAATAACAACTCATGCATTACACTATGGAACTTCTATTTTTGAAGGAATACGGTGTTATAAATTAGTTAATGGTAAATTAGGAATTTTCAGGCTAAGAGACCACATAAAAAGATTTTTTTATTCAGCAAAATGTTTGGAAATGAATTTAAAATTTTCTGAAGAGGAAATAATAAACGCATGTAAAAAAATAGTAATCGAAAATAATTTAGAAGATTGTTATATAAGACCAATAGCATTTTATAATTTTGGGAAAATTGGTTTAAATGTTTTAAACGAAAATGTAGATGTTGCTATTTTTGCATTGCCTTTTCCTAAATATTTAAATGAAGAAGTGAAAGTTATAATATCCTCTTATAAAAGAATTTCGCCTT
This sequence comes from uncultured archaeon, assembly GCA_964577235.1. Classification (GTDB taxonomy): domain Archaea; phylum Iainarchaeota; class Iainarchaeia; order JAADDC01; family CAZMYQ01; genus CAZMYQ01. The sequence goes on from CAZNYH010000078.1 coordinate 422, forward strand.
ATCAAACTTTTGTAAATGCTAAAATAGGAGGACATTATGTAAATTCAGTATTATCTACTATAGAAGCTAGGAAAAAAGGGTTTGATGAAGCTTTATTACTTGATATGGAAGGATATATAGCAGAAGGCCCAGGTGAGAATATATTTTTCATAAGGGATAACGTTTTATATACTCCAACTGAGCATTCGATTTTGCCAGGAATTACAAGAGATACTGTAATTAAATTTGCTAAAGATTTAGGATATGAGGTTGTGATTAGACCGATAAACGTATATGAATTAGAATATTTTGAAGAAGTTTTCTTTACAGGAACTGCTGCTGAAATTACCCCAATAAAACAAATAAATGACATTAAATATTCTACTAAAAAATCAAGAGAAATAAGAGACTATTACTTAAAAATTGTGCGTGGAAAAGTTGAAAAATATTTAGATTGGATAGACGTATTATATTGACAAAATGTTTCTTACGAACTCGTCACATCTGTTTTGAGCGATATTTTCAATATCTTGAATAGATTCTACATTCATGTTTCTCCAGGCTCTTTTGATAATTTGAGCAGTAAACCCAGCTCTTCCGCTCAAAACAGGAGGATAAACTCCACTTTTTAATCTTGAGTAAATATACTCTTCTTTTATAAATACTTCTTTTACCGTGTAAAAACTTAATTTGTAAAATGCTCGAATAGTACTTATATCTTGATATATTTCTCTTAAAGAGTTGTAATTTTTAGGTAATATGGTAAACTCTTCTTTCGCTCCTTTTTTTTCTTTTAAATCGAGAAGTATGTATCTATTCCAAAGTGTTGCCAGTGCATAGGCTGAATATATTAAATATTTAGCCAAGATTTTTTCTATTTCTTTTTTTCTTTTTTCTTCATCAAGACCACTGGTATCAACTTTCATAATTTCTGATTGTGCAATCCCTACAGCATTTCTAACATTTAATATAAGAGATTTCAATAACAATCCTGCCCCAATTTCTGAACTTGTAGGTACAATGGGAAATTCACTCACTTTTTCTGAAATACTTTCTACCCGTTTTGAAATAAGGTTGTTCCAAATTTCATCTTCACGTATAGCTCCAGAAATTGTATATCGATCTATATTAAAAGTTGTTTGTTCTCCAAATATATAATTAAAGAAGCCCCTTGCATTATCACATATACTTATTAATTCAGGGTTTCCCTGTAATGCTTTTAATTCTGATTCACTTTTACCCATATAATCTAAAATTTTTCCTACAAATTCCACCCAAGCAAAAGCATCAAATATTTCCCTTACAGGAATCAACCCATCAACTAATAAAAAGTTAAACCTTCTCTTAAAAGCAGGGTCAACATCTCCTGAATAAGGATATTTATTTGTAGTTAGAAACACAAAATAATTATATCTAAAATCTTCATCAATTAACTTTTCTTCAGTGATTTTACTAAGTTCAGATTTAAATGTTGCTACTGTAGATTCAAATGCTATTGCTCCCGCTTCTCCACTCATTTGTCTTCCTGTAACCAATAGTTCAGCCTCATCAAATAAAATAATGTAAGGAACTTTTGCTTTTGCAGGTCCTTTTCCTTCATTAAGTGTCCTTCTTAAAATTTTTTCAGATTCTCCTACATATTTAGACATGATATCAGGTAAAGATAATTCTTTTAGAGTTCCACCTATTTTATGATGCAAAATTCTAGCCATTGATGTTTTACCTGAACCTGGTGGTCCCCAGACCAAAAACAATCCATAATTTTCAGGAGATCCTGCTTTTGGTAGTTTAAAAACTATTGCATTTATAATTTCATCAACTTTTGGTGGATGGAAAATGTATAAATCATCTAAAAGTCGCTTATAAGCATCTCGATAAGAATCTTTTATATATTTTGGAAAGTTCAACAAATATCTGTCGATTAAAATTATTTGAGAATAAGGAGTAGATTTTGACATTAACAATAATCTTCCACCTAATGCTAAAAATCTTTCAATTTCTTTGACTATAAATTGCTCGTTAAATTTTAAATAATTATAAATATCCTGAATCATTTTAGGACTAAACTTAATTCCTTCATGTTCAAATTCTTCTAGACTATTGCATATAGACTTTATATTATCTTCAACTTCCTTTAATATTTCATCGTGTTTTGGAATATCTATAGTTCCATTTACTTCAAATTTGGTTTTCATTCGCATATATTGGCTTTTAAAAGTGTTATACGTTATACTATATTTTAAAAAAGTTACAAATAGTTCATAAGTTCTTGGAGTATTAATTAAACTTTTACTTAGAGTGTCTAACAATACATAAACAGCATAAGCATCTAAAGTAATGTCTAAACTAGCACATTTAAATGATAAATGTTTATAAACATCTTCTCTTCTATATTCTGGTGCAAAGTTAGGAGCAAATCGTCTTATGCTCAAAACTTTTCCCTTATCAAACACATTACCAATATCTCCTGTATTGTTTTCTACTATAGTTGAAGCTGGCTTTCGATATAAATCTCCTAAAATACCATGAGATAAAATATATATTCTATTTCCAATCTCATTTATTCTGTTAAAAACATTTAAATAAACTTTTATGGGCATTGGTCTATTGTTAAATTCCATTAAATAACTATTTTATTATTTTTACTTCAATGTTAAATCTTTTACCTGTTTCTAGTACTTCGTTTTTTATGAATTCAGGAATATTTCCTTTTACTATGATTATCCCAAATCTGGCTAAAATTATTTCACCACCTGCGTTTTTTAAAGTTTCCAAAATAGTATTAAATGCTTCTCTTTCATTTTGAGCGTTAAGTTTTCCTCCAAACACAGAGCACAACATTATATAAATTTAGCTGAAGGTTTTTCTATCTTGTGATATTTAATTACGTCTTTCATGATTTCAACTCCAGATATAAACATTCTTCTACAACAGTATCTTTTTATTTTTAACCTTTTAAATGCTTCTTTTGGCCCAACTTTTTTGGATAACTCTAAATATTTTTTCCATAAATGTCCAATAGGTTTTCCACATGTAAAACATCTTACAGGAAATAACATAAAATTTTATATCAAAATTTATTTATAACCAAGAATTATAAATATTAATAGAGGTGTTATTATGATATGCAACGATGTACATTGCCCATATCATGGACATATTAAGGTTAGAGGGAAATTATTTGTGGGAAAAGTAATTTCAATAAAAAGGCATAAAACAGTAACAGTGCTAGTAGAACATATCAAAAAAATTCCCAAATATGAAAGATATGCCAGATACACTTCAAAAATTCATGCTCACTTACCTCCATGTATAAAAGTAGAAGAAGGAGATATTGTGGAAATAGGAGAAACTAGAAAAATATCAAAAACCAAATCATTTGTAGTTTTAAGAGTACTAAAAAGAGGTGATTAAATGAAAGCAATTTCAGCATCACCTGTAAAAGCAATTCAAGTTGGAACTATATTGGATTGCGCAGATAATAGCGGAGCTAGAAAGTTAAAAGTTATTGGAGTTTTGAGATACAAAGGAAGAAAAAGAAGACATCCTTGCGCTGGAGTTGCAGATGTAGTAATATGTTCAGTAATTGAAGGATCTCCAGATATTAGAAAGAAAAAAGTAAAAGCCATAATAATTAGACAAAAAAAAGAATATAGAAGAAAAGATGGAACTAGAATTTGTTTTGAAGACAATGCTGCAATAGTTGTTAACGACAACTTTGATCCTATTGCATCTAAAATAAAAGGACCTGTTGCAAGAGAAGTTATTGAAAGATTTCCAAGTGTTGGAAGAAGAGCTTCGATGGTGGTTTAAATGAAAAGCGCACAACCAAAAAAACAAAGAAAGTATTTGTATACTATGCCTTTACATAAAAGATGGCATTTATTTAATGCAAAAGTATTCGATAAAGAAGGAAACAAACTTGGAAGAGATAGAATTAAAAAAGGAGTTTTAGTGAAAGTAATGCGAGGAAACTTTAAAGGACATATTGGAAAAGTTGTGAGAATAGATAGAAAAAAAGTAAGAGTTTATGTAGAAGGTTGTACAAGAAAGACCCAAAGAGGTACAGAAGTTTTAGTGCCAATTCATCCATCAAACTTATGTATAATAAAAGGTGATTAAAATGACAAGTATGGGCGGATCAAGACACTTAAAAAGGTTAGCAGCACCAAAATGTTTAAAAATAAAAAGAAAAGAATTTAAATGGATTATAAAACCATCTCCAGGACCTCATCCAAAAGATTTTTGTATTCCGTTGGGAGTTTTAATTAGGGATTATTTAGAATATGCTACCTGCTTAAAAGAAGTTAGATACATTTTAAATAAAGGATATGTTAAAGTTGATGGAACTGTTAGAAAAAGTTATAAATTTCCTGTAGGGATTTTTGATGTAATTGAATTTGATAAGATAAATAAAACTTACAGAATAGTGGTTGATAAACATGAAAGGCTAATTCCAATAGAAATTCCTGAGAATGAAAAAACTATAAAAATTGGAAAAGTAATTAATAAACATACAGCAAAAGGAGGAAAAATTCAAATAACAACAAATGATGGAAGAAACTTTTTATTTGAAAAAACAGATTTAAAGCCTCATGATGCTATTTTATATGAAGTTCCTTCCCAAAAAATAATAAAAGAAATTAAAATGAAAGAAGGAAATTTAGCATATATTTTATTTGGAGCATTTGCAGGCAAAATTGGAAAAATTTTAGAAATTCATCCAGGGTCAATGACAAAACCCTGGATTGTAAAATTAGACGTAGGTGGGAAAGAAGTTTTCACTGTAAGAGATAAAATAATTCCTATTGGAGAAAATACACCAGAAATTACAGTAGGTGATTTGAATGAATCCAATGAAACAAATTAGAATTGAAAAAGTTACTGTAAATATAGGAGTTGGAAAAGATCTTGAAAGGTTAGAAAAAGCGAAAAAACTATTAGAAAGAATTACAGGACAAAAACCAGTAGAAACATTAGCAAAGAAAAAAATTAAACAATGGGACATCTCAAAAGGAGATCCTATTGGAGTAAAAGTTACTTTAAGAGGAAAAAAAGCAGAGGAATTTTTAAAAGAAGTATTTCAAGCAGTAGATAAATTAAGCAAAGATATGTTTTCAGATAGAAGTCTATCAATAGGCATAAAAGAGTATATTGAACTTCCAAGTGTAAAATATGATCCAGAAATCGGAATGTTTGGAATGGATGTTTGCATAACTTTTGAAAGGCCTGGATATAGAGTAATGAGAAGAAAGTTAAGAAAAACAAAAGTTGGAAAAAATCATAGAATAACTCCTGAGGAATGTATAGAATTTATAAGAGAAAAGTTTGGAGTGGTGGTTGAATGAAACTGGAAGAATTAGCAAAATCACTTCCTAAAATAAAGAAAAAGAAAATACTTGAAAGATTACTCACTGGGAAAGGATTGAAAAAAAGAAGAAAAAAAGAAGCTAAATTTTTAGAAAGAGTTGAATCAAATAAAATAGTCTTTTGTAGAAGATGTGGTACTCCAAAAGCAGTAATTAGAAAATATGGGCTATACTTATGTAGAAGATGCTTTCATCAAGAAGCTGAAAGAATGGGGTGGACATAATGAAGCAAGATGCAGTGCATGATGGATTGATACAAATTAACAATGCTGCAAGAATAGGAAAAAAAGAGATACTTATAAATTTTGCATCTAAATTATTAATACAAGTAATTGACGTAATGAAGAGATATGGCTATGTGGAAGATTATGAGCCAATACATATTTCACCGGAAATAATAAAAGTGAGAGTAGTCTTAAGCGGAAGAATTAATGAATGTAAGCCAACAAAACCATATATGCCTGTAAAAGTTAAAAATCTACAAAAATATATTGAAAGACACCTTCCAGGGAGAGGTATTGGAATTTTAATACTTTCCACTCCCAAAGGAGTATTATCTCATGAAGAAGCAATTAAAGAAAATGTTGGAGGAATATTATTAGGATACGTATATTAGGTGAGAAACATGTATACTGTTGAAATACCTGAAAATGTGGAAGTAGAAATAAATTGGCCAAAAGTAACAGTAAAAGGACCAAAAGGAACTTTAGAAAGAGAATTTAATAATAGAGGAGTAGAAATAATTAAAGAAGAAAACAAACTTGTAGTAAAACCAATAAAAGAAAGGAGAAAATTCAAAGCGAATGCAGGAACAGTAGCAGCACATATAAGAAATATGATAATTGGAGTTACAAGAGGATGGAGATATATTTTACAAATACATTATACTCACTTCCCAATAAAAGTAGAAGTAAAAGGAAATGATATATATATAATAAACTATTTGGGAGAGAAACATCCCAGAAAAACATTCAAATATCCAGACGTTGAGGTTAAGATTCAAGGAGATAAAATTTATGTAGAAGGTATTAATTTAGAACATGTAGCCCAAACAGCAGCAAACATTGAAAATCTTACAACACCTAAAAGATTGGATATTAGAAAATTCCAAGATGGGATTTACATAGTTGCAAGAAAGGAGGTAACTGAATGATGATTAAAAAAGGGAAGTTAAAAAAAAGAAAAGTTCCTGACTTTGTGAGAATTATAGGCCCTAATAGAAGATCAAAACCAGGACTGGATCCATATACATGGAGAAGACCAAGAGGTAAAAGAGCAAATAAACGATTAAAATTAAAAGAAGCAGGACCTGTTCCATCAATTGGATACAGACAACCAAAAGAAGTGAGAGGATTACATCCTAGCGGATATAAAGAGATTTTAGTTTATAATCCAAAAGACTTAGAAAAAATAAATCCAGAAAAAGAAGCAGCAAGAATAGCTTCATGTGTAGGATTAAAAAAGAGAATAGAAATTATGAGAAAAGCTAAAGAATTAGGAATAAAAGTTTTGAATCCATTGAGGGGGGTTGAATGAAAGACTTGAGGAACTTAATTGCTAGAACTTTAGGAGTTGGAAAAAAGCGAATTAAAATATTAAACCCTAACGCAAAAATTACAACTAGACAAGAAGTAAAAGAAGCCTTAAAGCGAGGAGATATAGAAATTGTACAAATAAAAGGACAATACGGACATGCTGCAAAGATAAGAAGAATCCAAAAGAAAAAAGGTAGAAGAAGAGGATTAGGAAGAAGAAAAGGTAAAAAAACAGCAAGAAAATCCAAAAAAGAAGCATGGATGAGACAAATTAGAGGAGTTAGGAAATATTTAAGAAAATTAAGAGACTCTGGTATTATAACCAGAAAAGAGTATAGAAGATTATATATGCTTGCAAAAGGAGGATATATAAGAACTAAAAGAGCTGTAAAAGAAACTTTAGAACTAATTAGAAGAGGTGCTCTATAATGAAATTAAAAAGAATCAGAGAAGGAAAGACAAATTATAAGAAAAGATATAAACTAGTTTTATCAGGCAAACCAAGACTTGTAGTTAGGAAGAAAAATAATTTAATAATAGCTCAAATAGTAGAATATAACCCAAAAGGAGATAAAGTACATGTCACTTTAACAACAAGGCATTTAAGAAAGTTGGGATATAAAGGGCATTTAAATAATCTCCCAGCAGCATATTTGTTAGGTTATTATATTGGAAAAATAGCAACTAAAAAAGGATTTAATGAAGTTATCTTAGACATTGGATTACATACTCCTCATCATGGAGGAGCATTATTTGCTGTTTTAAAAGGTGCTGTTGATGCTGGAATGAAAATCCCTCATGATGAAGTTTGCCTTCCTTCAGAAGAAAGAATAAGAGGAGAACATATTAAAAATTATGCTCTATTATTAAAAGAACAAAATCTAGAAAAATACAAAAAGCAATTTTCAAAATATTTAGAAAGAGGCTTACCTCCTGAAAATATAGTAGAGCATTTTGAAGAAATAAAATCTAAAATTGACGAGGTGACTAAATGAGTTTACCTTCAATAAGTAAAATTGTAATTCAAAAAATTACTAAGAACTATGTTAATGTTGAAGAATGGGAACCAAAAACAGAATTGGGTAGAAAAGTCTTAGAAGGAGAAATAACTTCTTTAGATGAATTATTTACCCAACCAATAAGATACAGAGAACCTGAAATAATTTTAAAACTATGCCCTGATTTTTACTTCTCAATACTAGATAAGGGAATTACTGTAAGAGTAACCGATAGTGGTAGAAGAAACTCTTTTCAAGTATTTAGCGTAGTTGGAAACCTAAACGGATATGTGGGATTAGGAATGGGAAAAGGAAAAGATATATTAACAGCAATTCATAAAAGTGTCAGAGATGCTTTATTAAACTTAATAAAAGTAGTGAGGGGGTGTGGTAGTTGGCAATGTGGATGTAATACTCCACACTCAATACCATTTAAAGTATTTGGAAAATGTGCTGCATCCAAAATTTGGTTATTACCAGCTCCTAAAGGAACAGGATTGGTTATAGGAGATAAAGGAAAAGTGGTTTGTGCACTAGCAGGGATTAAAGATATTTGGAGTAGATCTATTGGAGAAACAAGAACTACAATGAATTACTGTGGAGCAATATTAGATGCTTTAAAGAAAACATATTATAATAAATATTCAGAAGAAGATCTAAAGAAAGTAGGTGGTAAAATATGATTTATGCCGTAGTTTTAATAAGAGGATTGGTTGGTGCTCCCCAACCAATAATTGATACATTAAAAATGCTAAATTTAACAAGAAAAAACCATTGTTCACTAGTAAAAAAAGAAAATGAAGGTATGTTAAAAAAAGTAGAAGCTTACATTACTTATGGAGAAATAGATGAAGAAACTTTAAAAAAACTAATATTAAAAAGAGGGAGACTTCCTGGTGACAAAAGAGTTGATGAAGAATATTTTGAAGAATTTGGAGGAATAGACTCAGTAGTTAAGGAATTGATAGAGGGAAAGAAAAAATTAAAGGATTTTGGATTAAAACCAATATTTAGATTGCATCCTCCAAGAAAAGGATTTGAACGAAAAGGAATTAAAAAATTTTATAGAGAAGGAGGAGCTTTAGGATTTCGACCAAAAGAAGCAATGATAGATTTATTAAATAGAATGATGTAGGTGATTTAATGGTAGTAAGACATAGAAAAAAGTATAGAAAAAGATTAGGAAGCAGAACATACCATGGGGATACTAAAAATAGAAGAGGAGCAGGATGTAGAGGAGGAAGAGGAAAAGCAGGGTCAAGGTCGGGTCATAAATCAAGAATATTTAAAGTAGGGGCTGAATACAGACTAAAACCAAAGAGAAAATACATAGCCGCAATTAACATTGAAGAACTTGAAAAATTAAGTGAAAAGTTAAATACTAATGAAATTAATTTAACTCAACTAGGGATAGAAAAATTATTAGGAAAAGGAAAAATAACTAAACCAATAAAAGTAATAGTAAAAAAAGCCTCAAAAAAAGCAATTGAAAAAATTCAAGAAGTTGGTGGAGAAGTTATAACGGAGGCGACTGAATGATGTTGTCATATTTTTTGGCAGTAATATTTTTGTCTATTTTGATGGCAATTTTAGCATATAGATATGATATTTTCGAATTATTGGGTCGTTTATTACCTTCTGTTAAACCTCCAAAAAGAGTTCTATCTTTGGATGAAAGGGTTTTTTGGACAGCAATTGTGATAATATTGTATTTTGTCTTAGGTGCTGTAATTCCTATTGGGTTTAATTTGGAGGCTCCCAGAGCCAAAGAATTAGAAATACTCTCAATAATATTTGCATCTAGATTAAATAGTGTTTTGGCATTAGGAATTAGTCCAATTATAGTGGCGTATATTTTAGTCCAACTTTTTGTAGGATCTAAAATAATTCCATTAAATTTAGCAGACCCTAAAGACAGAGCAAAATATTCTACTATTGCAAAAGGATTTGCAGTTGTACTTTGTTTTGTAGAAGCAGCAATTTGGGTTCTTGGTGGGAGAGTTCCTACTATTCCAGGAATGGAGATGTTAGTTATAACTCAAATTGCTTTAGGATCTATACTTTTATTGTATTTAGATGAACTTACAACAAAATATGGAATATATTCAGCAATTTCACTATTCATTGCAGCAAATGTTTCTCAATCTTTAGTTGCTAGAGGTATTCACGCTTTTGGAGAAATTATTAATTACTATATGAATCAAGAATTTTTGTTAATGTTAGTTCCTGCCACTTCTATATTGGTGACTATAGGGGTGTTTTTATTAGTTTGTTATCTAGAAAGTATGTATGTGATTGTCCCTATAATAATAGATTTCACCCAAGCAGCTATGAGTAGAGGATTTCCCTTAAGATTGCTTTATGTTTCGAATATTCCAATTATTTTTGCAGCAGCCATATTTAGTTTAATAATGGTATTTTCTCAAAACTTTCACTATAAAGTATTTTACGATTTCTTTTCCCCACCTGGTTTTAAAATGGGAGAATATAATTTCCCTGCAATGTTAGAAATGATATTTTCAGGAAATATAGATATTTATTACATTTTTATGACTATTTTACATATGGTGTTGTATTCAATAGGTCTTATTGGATTAGCAATTATATTTGGACTTTTATGGGTTGATGTTTCTGGACAAGGTCCTGAAGGTATTGCGGAACAATTAATTGCAAGTAGAGCAGGTATTCAGGGAGTTAGAAGAAATAAAGAACTAATATTAAGAATTCTCAGACAGTATATTCCACCTTTAGTGTTTGTTGGATCTATTTTGGTAGCAATTTTAGCAGCCATAGCAGATTGTTTTGGAGCTTTGGGTAGTGGTACTGGTATTTTATTAGCAGTATCTATAATATGGAATGTAGTCAATTTGTTCAAACAAATGCAAATATTAGAGAAATATCCACAATTGAGTAAAATAATATTTTAGTATTTATTTTCAAAAATTTTAAATAAAAATAAAGTAGTTCCTATATACAAGGATATAGATTATATATATTGTTATGTGTAATTATTAATGCCCTAAAATTGGGGGGGGTTAAATGAAAGAAAAAGCTAAAACTTTTGAAGTGGATGGACCTTTGTTTGAAGAGGTTTTAAAAAAATTAGAAGAAAGAGGGTTTTTAAAGAAAATTGAGCTAAAAACTGACGAATTTGCTCTATACGGCATAGGAAGTAAACAATATCTAAAAAAACTAGAAAATGTTTGGGATAGTCCAGAGATTAGACTTATAAGAAAAAATGTTGAGGGAATTATTAACGAAATGTATCAAGAAGAAGTTGCTATTGGTGTTATAAAGGTTTCTGGGGATATTTTAAAGAAAGAAGGTTCTAAGTTAGTACTTCCTATGATAATCAATAGTCTTGTTAAAAAATGCCAAAAGGAAGTATTTATAAAATTTACATATGGAGATATAGATCATTTAAAACATATTGTAGGACTTTTGAACGATGTCAAATTAAATAAAGCATTTATTAAATTCGAAGGAAATGTTACTAACTTAATGCTAGTAGGCTTAGGAAAAAATAGCAAAATAAAAGAGGTGACAATAAATAACTGTAGAATTTTTGATTTTATGTTTGATGGAAAAGTTAGAGTAGAAAAAAGTACAATACATGGTAAAGTTGAGGCTCCTAGGATACAATTAGTTAATTCTAATGTTTGGGGATGCGAAATAAAATGTTCAACTATAACAATTGAAAATAGCAAAGTAGAACACTCAGAAATAGATACGCATCATATTGAGATAATTAATAGTAAAATGGATAATACCCAACTCAGGTACGAGACAATTTACGCTTATGGAACGCCTTTATCAGGAAAGATACTCAAAAAAGATTCAAAAAATGTTATTATAGTTGCATGTTAATTTCTTAATTTTTATTATTTAGTAAAGATTATAAAACTTTAATGATTCCTCTGGAGGAAGCCATAAAAATAATTCCTGATGAAGGAAAAGTTGCAATAGGAGATACTAAACTAGATTACATTTTACTTGATGCTATAAAAGAACTACAAAATTTAGGAAAAAATGTAATTGCAGTACCTCTATTTACTTATCAATTGCAATATTGTAAAGAAAAAGAAATAGATTTTAAAGTAACATATAATTCTGATTACTTAATCACAGATATTAACTATTTTGACGAGATTTCTTTTGTGAAGACTTCTTTTCATTCTGTTATTTCAGAAAAACTTTATTTTATGAGAAATCCTAACGTGATAGGAATTCAAAATTCCAATGAAAGAATTTTTTCAATAGAGTGTTTAAATCAATATCTTTCATTTACTAAAAGTTATATAAGAGTTTATTGTGATATCTTAAATTCTAGAAATTCTTATTTGGGGTTTACAATTTTAGATGTAAAACCAATTTCTGATAAAATTATTTTGGAAGACCTTTCCGATATCTTAAAGAAGTTGCCTACTATTATAGAATGTTCAGTTTTCGAAGTTTCGCCATATAGGGTGTTCAAAATAAAGGAAAATAAAATAATTGAAATTAAGTAATAATTTTTATGATAATAACTACCTCTAAAAAACCAGGAAGGAAAACCAGAGCATTTTGTAGAGAATTATCTCTTGTACTACCCACAGCAAGATACATTTTAAGAGGAAAAAAAGCGCTAGTTGATGTTATTAATATGGATGAAAAAGTGTTAGTAATAGATGAATTAAAAGGAAACCCTTCAAGAATTAGAGTTTTCATTAATGGAATTTGGAAATTTTCTATATTAATTAAAGGAGTTCAACTTCAACATGAATTACTTAAGAAGAGAATTTCGTTAAATGCATTTGGTAGTTTTTCAAGAGATAAATATTTAAATATTGCTTTTGGAGAAGGATTATATGATGACTTAGTAGAGGTAAAAATAATGAACAACAAAGTAGGATTTTATTATGATAATAATTTTTATCCTCCTTATTTTAAAATAAGGCGAATAAAAAGTCCTGATGGAACTACTATAAAGGAATATCTACAGGTTCAATCAAAGTAATTTTCTCTCCAACCAACAACATTCCTTCTGAGTAAATTCCCTTTATCTTTTTTGGTTCTATGTTATACAAAAACAAACATTCTTTGCCTAAAATTTCCTCTTTTTTTAAATGTTCCTTGATTCCAGCAATTATTGTTTTAATTTCTCCCCCAAAGTTTACTTGTAGTTTATATAATTTATCTCCAAAATCCTCAACTTTTTCAATTTTGCCCCATTTTAATTTTAGTTTTAAAAAACTATCTTTGTACATAACATCACCTTTTTTTATAAAGGTAATTATTTTTAATGAGGATATTGCTATTTATAACAGTATTTATAACAATATGTTTTGCGTTTCCTTTTTTTAACACAAAAAAAATTTGGATTTATGAAGTTAATGGTGTAATTGGTAAAGATGTGTTGCCTAAAGATTTAAAACCTATAATTGATAAATTAGAAAAAGACAGAGATGTAAAATATTTCGTGTTAAAAATTAGTTCTCCAGGAGGAGGCGTTGTAGATTCATTTGAAATTTATCATATGCTAAAATCGTTAAAATTAAAACGCCCAGACTTAAAAATAGTCGCTTATATTTATAGAGGAGGATATTCAGGAGCCTATTTGATTTCATTAGGAAGTGATGAAATTGTTTGCCACCCAGGATCATCTTTGGGAAGTATAGGGGTGATTGGAAGTTTCATCTCATTAAAAGAGTTATTTAAAAAAATAGGAATACAAACTTATGTAATGCGAACTCCTGAAACCAAGGCGTATCCTACAATTTATGATGATTTGAATCAAGAAAAACTAGAAGAATTATATAGACCATTGATTAAATATTATTATAATATTTTCCTAAATACAGTTAGAAAAGAAAGACATATTAATCCAGAAAGATATGCTGGAAAAATATATTCTTGTTTAGAGGCGGTTGAATACAAACTTGCTGATAGACAAATGTATTATTACCAATTTATTGAATATTTAAAAGAAAAATTAAAAAGAGAAGGATACAATCCTGTTGTAGAAAATGTTACTCCTAAAAAAGATTGGTTTGAGGAAATGTTTGGAGAGGTGTTTACATGGTTAAAGTATATATTTGTGGGTCCACAATTGAGTATGATGACTTGAAAATAGGAGAATTATATAAAGGAAAAATAGTAGCAAAAGTAAAGTTAGGTTATTTAGTAAGACTTAATCCTATCCTAAAAGGATTGCTAAAATTTGTGGATTCAAAAAGAATCCACGAAATTGGAGATGAAGTAATTGTAAAAATTATAGCAATAAGGCCAGAATTAGGAGAAATTGACTTAGTTGAAGAAACTCCAGAAAATGTTGAAGAAGAATTAATTGAGAAAGAAGTAGATGTTATAAAAATAAAAGATGTTTCAGAGGGTTTAGTAAGAATTAGAGGGCAAGTTATTAACATTATAATTACAGGTCCCACTGTTTTCACAATTACAGATGGAACTTCAATTATTTGGGCTAGTGCTTTAGACGTACCTGGATTAAAAGCATATCCTGAAATAAATGTCGGTGATTATGTAGAAGTTATTGGAAGAGTAGGATATCACGCTGAGAGACCTCAAATTTTAATATCATCGATGAAAAAATTGGAAGGAATAGAAAAAGAATTAGTAAAGAAAGAAATTGAAGAAAATTTAGAAAAATTGAGCCAACCTGAAAAAATAGAGTTCTTGATTCAATCAGAAACTCTTGAAAAGTTAAAAGATAAATTAGTATTAGCAGCAAAATTAATTAGAAAAGCCATATTTACAGGAAAACCTATTTTGATAAGACATCATTATGATTGTGATGGAACTTGTGGTGGTTTAGCATTGGAAACTGCAATTCTTGAATTAGTAAAAAAAGTAAATCCACATCCAGAAGCTGAATGGTATTATATAATCAGAAAACCTACTAAGGTGCCATATTATCATGAAGAAGATGTAATTAAAGATATTGTAAATGCTTTTGAAGATAACTTAAGATTCAATCAAAAATTGCCTTTAATAATTGTAGTTGATAATGGATCTGGAAGTGAGGATATACCTGCTTATAAAAGGTTAAGAAATTTGGGAATAGATATAATTGTTATTGATCATCATAAGCCATATATTGAAAATGGAAAATGTCCTGTTGATGATTATGTTTTATGCCATGTAAATCCAAGATTACATAACCTTTCTGGAGATTTTACAGCAGGAATGTTGGCAACTGAAATAGCCTTGTTAGTAAATCCTAATATAAAAGAAAAAATTAAACATTTGCCAGCATTAGCTGGAACGGGGGATAGATCAGAACATCCAGATTATGAAAAATACTTAAAAATTGCAGAAGAAAAAGGATATAATAAAGAATTTTTGAAGAAAATTGCAGAATGTATGGATTATGAAGCATTTTATTTAAGATTTATGAGTGGTCGAGGTTTTGTTAATATTATTGCTGGATTAGAAGATTATGAACTATGCAAAAAATACGTAGAAGATTTATATAAAATAGTTAAATCTAGACAAGAAAGACAATTAAAGGTAGTAATTCCTCATGTTGTAGAAAAAACAATTGAAGATTGGAAAATTATCTTCATAGATGTGGAAAAATACGCTTATAAATTTGAATATCCAGCTCCTGGAAAAACAGTTGGATTAGTAAAAGATTATTTTGATGGAGATTATCCATTAGTTACAATAGGTCATGGGCCAGATTTTATAATAATTAGAGCTAATAAAAAAGCAGTTGAAAAAGGATTTGATGTAACCGATTTATGCAACTTTTTAGATAATTATGTCAAAGATGCTGGTATCTTAGGAGGAGGACACGAAGATGCAGGTTCTATAAAGTTTATTGAAGGAAAAAAAGATGAGGTTATACTTGGAATTGAAGAATACTTTAAAACTAAGATTACTAAGATATAATGCCATATTTTTTCTTGGGTGTAGATTCAGGAATATCATTAGGAGTCGCTTTGATTGATATAAATGGTAATTTAATATATAAAAATACATACAGGAACTACAAGTTATATGAAGTTTTTAAAGACATATCAAAATACGGGAAACCAATAATAATATGTTCTGATAAGAAAAAACCACCTGAATTAATAATTAAAATGTCAAAATATTTTAACTGTCCTTATTTTAAATTAAAAAAAGACCTATATAAGCATGAAAAAGATGATTTGGTTAAGAATTTTGAAATAGAGTTAACAGAACATGAAAAAGATGCTTTGGCGTCTGCATATTATGTTTATAAGCGATATCTTCCAAAAATTTTGAAAATAAAGAGAATTTGTAAAGAAAAAAAATTTAGTGAAGAACTTGTTGGAAAAATCTTATGCGATTTGGTGAAAGGAATTAAGATTTCTTCTTCGATATATGATAAATTTTAATCAATTTCTACGATAAAATATTTTTCTGCATCATATATTTTGGCATTTGGAAATTCTTCTTTTATATCTTCAATTGTCCATCTGTGAGATATAAATCTATAATCATCAACCCAAATAATTACATCTCTATTTTTTGAGTCAAACCAAAAATTTGGAATTTTTCCATACTTTTTTATAGCAAAATCCCAAACAAAATCTAAATAAGCATAAGAAGATAACGTTTCTATCATTTTGTCGTAACTTTTAACGTCTTTGTATTTTGTAAGTGAAAGAATTATCTTTTTTGCATAAGATTTCCATAATTTTAAAATAGATTTTCTCTCTTCTTTATAAAAATTTCCAAAAGTATTATTTAAGCATATAATTACATAATTATCCTCTTTTTCAGGTTTCCATATTGTAAAATCAGCCTCAATAACTTTCGTTTTAGGGTATCGTTTATTTTTTAAATATTCTATAAAAAGTTTATTTTTATCTATAGCCCAAATTTCTTTAATATTTTTGATGTTATAAAACCACTCTATTTCTTTTCCCGGTCCCGCACCCATATCTATTAAAATACAAGGATATTTAATTCCTTCCAAAATATTTCTAATGATTTCTTTTTCTTTGTTTCTCCATTTTCCATACCATTTATCTTCGTAATTCTTAGGGTCTGAATAAATTTCGTAAGTGTCTTTCATTAAAATTATTTGAACCACTTTAAAACTCCTTCTTTATATTCTTTATCATAATCAAAATTTATAGGTTCAAATTCAACAAAACTTGAAATTGGAATTACAGTTACAGTATGAGAAGCTTTAACCCAACCAGTTTGGGCTATTTTTGAACATAATTTTGTTAATTCTTCTAATGAGTTAGTATACGTAATCATAAGAATATCCCACTCTGTTCCTTTAAGAAGTAAAATAGCCCTTACTATGTTTGTTTTCAAAATTTCTCTATCTATTTTTAGAATTTCATTTACGTAAAATTTAGATTCCCATCCAGTTGGATAAGAGTCAGGTGGTCTATAGATTGGAGGTTCTATTCTCACTTTTAGAAATGTTAGATATATCCTATCAAAAACATTTAAAGGATTTATAGTTGTAACTTTTTCAGCAACTATTATGTTTTTTTCCTTCAATTTCTTAATTGATTTTTTTACCTCTTCTTTTGTAATTTTTAATTCATTGGCAATTTTTTCTATTTCATCTTCAGACAAGTTTTTTGGTTTAGTTAAATAATTTAACACTTTAACATCAGTTTCTGAGAGTTGATTTATAATTGCTCTATCCCATACTTTTTCCATTAATTACTTTAAAAAAGCAGAAACTTAATATTTTAATGATTAAAAGAGAATGGTGCAAAATGGCTCTAAAAGAACTTAAGAGTATAGTTCCTTTTTTTAAACCATTATTTTCTGCTTGTAGAAAATATTTAGTATATACTGGATGGGGAATCACTGTAAATGAATATACTGCTTTTTCTTTAATTGCTGCGTTAATAGTTTCTTTAGTATTTTATGCACTTGTTTATACTGTTATTTTGGCTCTAACACAAAACATTTTTATAAGTTTAGTGTTTGGGTTTGGTGGATCATTGTGGGGTTTTTTAATTGGAATTTTAATTATGATGTATTTACCCAGATACACTTACATTTCATTAGGAAAAAGAATTGATGTTGAGTTGCCATATGTAACTGCTCACTTTTCTACAATTGCAGGGGTAGGTATTCCTATTCCTACTGTGTTGAAAATAATGAGTTCTTTTGAAGAATATAAAGTGTTAAGTAAACGATTTTATGAGATGTATAAAAACATTTCTATTATGGGAACCGATTTATTTTCAGCTTTAGAATATGAAGCAAAATTAACTCCAAGTAAAAAATGGGGTGAAATACTATATGGAGTATTATCCATTTTAAAAACAGGGGGAAATATAAAGATGTTTTTGGAAGAAGAAGCTGAAAAATTGCTGGAAGAAAAAAGAATGCTTGAGCGAAAATTTATAGAAACCTTAAATTTAATTACGGAAGTTTATATGGTTGTTTTTGTGGTAACTCCAATTATGATTATAATTGCTGTAGCGATAATGGGAATGATAGGAATGAGTGGAGATATAAATTTAAAGGCTATTTTATGGGCTTTTGTGTATATAGGAATGCCATTTATTGCATTTATGTTTGTATTAATAATTAATCTTTTAAGACCAGCAGAAATTTAATTATGTATCATATTTTGTTAGAATTTTTATTGAAAAATTTAAAAAATATTAAGTAACTTCTATATCTTTATATCCTATTTGTTTTAACAATGCATATACTTTAATTCTGTGATCTCCTTGTAATTCTAAAGTGTATGTTTTCGTATTTTGATCAAAATCATAAGTTCCCCCACATCCAAATTTCTTCTTCATAGTTTTTAATAAATTTTTAATTTCACTTTCATTTCCATAAATTCCTTTTATAATAGTTACTATTTTTCTTCTTTTTCGCATTTCTGTGTAAATGTATATTTTTGAAGTTTCTTTTCCTAAAAATTCATAACTTTCAGAGACTCCGAATAATTTATCTAATTGGTCTTTCAAGATTCACCCCTCTCTTTAAGTATCGTTTTCACCCTTGCTATTATTTTTTTAATATTCTTTGTTATACTAGATTTTTTTTGAGGTGTTGTTAACTCCTTCCTCAATTCATTGTATGCTTGATTCAGAATCTCCTTCAGTTCTTCTGTCTTCATTTCCCTCAACTTCTCCGGCTTGTAATCTTTTGGCTTCATCTATTACACCTCCTAAATCAATAGTATCTACCGTGTTTAAATCAGGAGGTACTATATATACTTTTACTCCAATTATTCCTGATTTTGTTAAGGCAGTATCAAAACCTCTACTTACTAATTTTGCATACCCTCCTGTTTTAATCATATATCCTGCCGTGAATCTCCTAGTAATAGATCTTGCTCCTTTTTTCCCTAATTTTCCTGAAATTACTACTTCTATACCTTTTGCCCCTGCATTTAATACTCTATTTATAATTCTTCTAACTACAGCTCTTTCTCTTTCTCCTCTTTCTAAAGCTCTTGCAATTCTTGCTGCTTGAATTTGTGCATCTAATAATTCGTTTTCCACTAATTTAACAAATACTCTGACTTCATCTTTTAGCATGTTTTTTAAATCTTCTATTACTTTTCTTATTGTATCTTTGTTAGCTATTACTCTTGGTCTTCTACACCAAACAAAAATTCTATATTCTGTTACGGTTCTCACTAAATCTACTCTTGAAATAAGAGCTTCTGGGAATTCTCTTTTGAAATAGTCTTCTACTATCAGTTTTTTTACACCTTCATCAACAAATTCTCTTTCTTTCATTCTCTCACCCCTAAGATAATTCTTAAGTGAGTTCTTTTTTTAACTCTTGTTAAATTTCTAAATGCATGTCTTTTATAATAAATCAATCCAGTTCTTCTAATATTTATTATTTTTTGTCCTTTTCCTACCCAAACTTCTTTTATATATAATTTCCCTTCAATTCCTTGGTTTTTAGCATTGTTTAGTGCTTGTTTTATTAGTTTTATAAAGTATTTTGCTACTTTAACTGGATATCTTCCAGATTTCACTCCTTCTTTAACTCCTTTTCTATGCGCCACTTTTTTGTTATATCTTTTTATTGGAATCCATTCTTTTAGTTTTATTACATCTTCTAAAATTTTTAATGCCTTATCTACATCTTTACCTTTAATATATCTTCCTACTTCTACAGCAAACTTTCTAGATATAGGAGCATTTTTAATCATGGCTATCATTCAATCACCTACTTTCCTACATGTCTTGTACTTCTGGATGCTCCTTGTCCAAATCCTCCGTGAGCTACTTTCTTTCTAGTTGGGACAAATTCTCCTAGTCTGTGACCTAACATTTCTGGTTTTATTTCAACAGGAACGAATTCTTTTCCGTTGTGTACATATATTGTCATTCCTACCATTTGTGGCAATATTGGCATACTTCTATAATGGGTTTTAATTTTCTTTTTAAATGGTTTTCCTTCTTTCATTGCTTGCCATGCTTGAGCAATTTTTATTATTAATTTTCTCGCTTTTTGATCAGTATTTATTTTTTTAATCAATCTTAATATACTTCTTCTTATTCTCGCAGGACACAATTTAGCAAATTCTTCCAAATCCATTTGTTGAAGTTGCTCTAAAGTATAGCCTCTAAACGTAAATTTTTTAGGTTTACCTTCATATTCCACTTAATCACCTCTTCTTTCTTCCAGTTCTTCTTGCTGCTATATGGCCAACTTTCCTTCCAGGTGGTGCGTTTCTTGAAACACACGTTGATTTCCCAGGATGATGTTCTTTCCCTCCAAATGGGTGTGATGCTGGAACCATATGCACTCCTCTTACTTTTGGATAATATTTGTTTCTTGCTTTACAAAAGTGGAATTTCTTTCCTGCTTTCATAAATGGTAATTCCGTCCTTGCTCCACCTGCTATGTTTCCAATTATAGCATAGCATTCTGGGTCCAACTCTACTGTTCTTCTTGATGGGAGGGTTACATAAACACATTCTTCTGATTTTGCGCTTACTAACGCATAAGTACCAGATGTCCTTGCTAGTTTTCCACCATCAAATGGAACTTTTTCTATGCAACATATAGGAGTACCTTCAGGGATTTTTTTCAATGGCAATATGTTCCCAATTTTAATTTCAGCCTCTTCTCCTATTTTGATTTTTTGTCCAACCTCCAACCCTTCTACTGCTGGAATATAATACTTTTCACCATTTTCTAAAGTAATTTCAGCTACTGGATATAATCTAGCTCTATCATCTATTAAGTCAGTTACTTCTCCTATTATAGTTCCCTCTTTTGGGTGTGGAAGGCATATTTTTGGTACTTTATAATGATGGTCTGGTACTCTAAACACATTACTTCCTTTTCCTAATCTTTGGACTAAAATTTTCTTACCCATATAACCACCTCATATTGGAATTCCTAACATTCTTCCTATTTCCATAGCATCTTCAGGATTTTCCATTCTAACATATGCTTTCTTTATAATTTTTTTTCTAAATCTGGTTATAGCAGTATTTACTTTTTTTACTTTTTTTCCATATAATTTTTCTATAGCTTCTTTTATTTGTGGTTTTGTAGCATTTAAAGGCACTTCAAAAGTGATAATTCCTTTACCTAACAAATTATAGGTTTTTTCAGTAAGTATGGCTCTAATTATTATTTTTTGATAATCCATCTAATCACCCCGTGAATAAATTGTATAGTTTTTCTATTGCTCCTTCTGTCCATACAGTTAACCTTCCTGGTTGTCCTCCAGGTGCTAACACTTCTGCATTTAATTTATCTACACTTACCACATCTACTCCTTCTAAATTTTTAACTGCTTTAATTAAAGGGCATTTACCACTTACTACAAATAAAATACTTTTCTTTCTTTTATATTTTCTCCCTCTTCTTTTTCCTTTTCCTGCTCTTACTCTTTTTTTACTCATTGCATATTCAATATCTTCCCATATTCTTAGTTTTTTTAGTAAATCCCTTACTTCTTTAGTTTTTGATATTTTTTCATATTCTTTATCTATAATTATTGGTAATTCTATATCTTCAGGGATTTTGTGTCTTTCTAATATTAGTTCTTTAACAGCTGTTGCTGCAATTGCACTTCTAATTGCTTTTCTTCTTTCTTTTTTGTTTATTTTTTCATAAATTTTCTTTTCTACTTTTGGAGGATGCGCTACTGGCCCTCCTACTGCTTGAGGTACGTTAGCAACGAATCCTCTTACTGGGTCATTATCAATGTGTTTTGTTCTTGGTAGTCTATTTAATCCCCTTGTCATAGCACATCTAGGATCATCTCTTCTTCCAATATATTCTGCGGTATAATCTCTTCCTGCTTTTGGTCTTACTCCTTTTGGTTGAAATCTATGAGTCCAAATTGCAATTACTGCTCTCCTTATTAAATCTGGTCTAACTTCTTCTTCAAAGTGGGGAGGCAACTCTATTTCTTTCCACTCTCCGTTTATAGTATATACTTTTGCTTTCATACATTGCACCTCACAAATTGTCTTGCACTATCAATATATTCTATTCTCTCAATTGCTCTTAATTTTCCTTTTCTAACTGGAAATCTCATTCCAATTAATCTTTTTTGAGGTCCTGGCACTGAGCCTAAAATTATTACATAATCATTTCTGATTACTCCATAATGTGGCCATCCTGATTTAGGATTTATGTTAAGTTCTTTTGGGTTCGAAATTAAAACAATTTGCTTATTAAATTCTGTCCTAGTATGGTATCCCATTTGTCCAGGCATTGGAACAGTCCACATTGTGTATCCAGGAGTAAATTGACCAATTGCTCCTACGCCTCTTTTGGTTTTATCTTTTATATGACTAAAGTCAAATACTCCGAATCTTTTCACTGCCCCTTGAAATCCTTTACCTTTAGCAACTGCTTTAACATCAATTAATTGATTATTATTGAATACATCTGAAACTCTTATTTCTTTACCTAATAATTCAAAAGCTTTTTGCTTTTTTTCTTCTAGATTTCCTCCCAACGCTATTTCGACAACTTCACATTTTTTCTTTCCAATGGTAGTCAATTTTGGTTGAGTACAACAAATTATCCTAACTTCATCAGCGTTTTCTAAAATCTTTTCAAAATCTTCTTTATTGTGTTCTTTTTTAATTTTTGGAATTCTTCTAAATATTTCTTTTGGCAAATTAGTTGTCCAAAATTCTCCTAATGTTTTTAATCCTAATTTTGTCTTTTTATATGCTCTAATTGCAACTACTTTCATAGGAGGGCATTCAATTATAGTTACGGGATAACAGTATTCCTTAATTTCTTTTCCTACTTTTTCTTTTACTAATATATGAGTCATCCCTACCTTGTATCCATAAAATGCTAATGGTTTACATTCTTCTACTTTTGGCCATGATTTAAATCTTGGAGTTTCTGTTTTCGCTCTCTTTCTAGGATAATATGCCATTGATCCTCTTCTCATATATTCACCTCGTATTATCTTATTAAAAATCAAACTTATATATAAGCAAAACACTTAAAAAAACCTACATTTTTTTAGTATATTTTCAACTTTTAGATTTGTTTTTTAGAAATTATTACATGGGGCCGCTGGGAATCGAACCCAGGACCTCCGCCTCGTCAGGGCGGCGTCATACCACTAGACCACGGCCCCTTATTATACAATATACAAAAACTTATTTAAATATTTTTCGAAAATGACATTATAAAGTTTATGACATTAAAAGCCAAGGAAATTAATAGTTTTTTTCCATATTTCGAAGTGTTAAGATCAACTGCTAAATACAGGGAAATAATAGAAAAAATTCATAAATATTCTGGAAAAAATAATATTATTGAATTTTGTGAGTGGTGTTTGAAAAATGAAAAAATTGTGAACAAATATACTAGGGCAAAGTATTTGCTTACAGCATGTAAATGGATAATAAACAATCAAGAAAAAGTTGAAGAAATAATAAATAAATATAAAAATGTTCGATTTCCTGAAATAATGAATCTCCCACATAAATGGGTTATTATTATTTTGCAACATTTTGGGTTTTTAGAGATTACAGAAAATGGTTTAAGGGAACGAATTATACACAGAGTGTATGTAAAAGCATATAGAAAAAATCCTAATATTAAAGTTAAAAATAAATTTGACCAACTATTAGAGTACTTATCTCAAAATAATGATAAAGTTTCTAATCACTTGCGTAGAATAATTCAAGGAGAATTATATTTTGAAGAGTTTAAAATATTACTCAAAGAAGGCGTTTTGGAGATAAGTCATGTATCATTATCATACCAATTATTCAGAATTTTGAGAAAATTTGGATTCGTAGAATTAGAGAGATGGTCTCTAGGCAGAGTTAGAGTATACTTAACAGATAAAGAAGAATTTAAGAAATTATTTAGAAACTTAAATCCCTAATATTATTATGAAAGAAGTTCAGGAAATAACATCTGCACTTTCAAATTATTACAAATCTATTTTAAAATTGTGGGCTACATTAAATGAAATAGAATCTATAGAAAAGTTAAAAAATAATTTTATGGATGATTATTTTGAGTTGAAAAGGCACAAAGATAAGGAACTATTTGAATCTTTATATTTAACATTTGAATATAGAGACACTATTTTAGACTTATCTAAAAACTCAAAAGAAAAATGTGAAAAAATAATTTCTATTTTGGAAGAAATAAAAACATCCTTAGAAGATATAATTTCCACATTAGAAGAAAAAAATCCCAACATTATAATTGAAGACCCTCTATCTATTGACTTGGGAAAATTAGAAGATTTATTTAAAGAAGACTATATTGAGGTAAAACCAGTAATTTTTAGCGAAAAAACTATAAATTTGTTATTAGAATTTCCAAATAGTAAAAGAAAAGAATTTTCAGTGATAATTCCAAAAAAATCATTGAAAGATATAATTTTGTTTTGCTTTTCAAATAAATTAGGAGTTTTTGTAGAAGGTTCAGAATTGAGAATGTATATAAATCCTTACGCAAACATATTAAAGATAGAAAGTGACAAAAAAGAGGTGATTTTACGCACTTTAAAGAAGAAGAAAATCATAAAAAAATAGCCCTAATATATACTTTAGGATGTATATGTTTAATAATATTTATTTATGCAATAATTACCTTTATAAGGTGATTATATGAATATATTCGATGTGCCAGCAGACAAATTAATAGAAGAAGCAGCAAAAGAATTAGAAAAAAAGATTGAAATGCCAGAATGGGCATTTTATGTAAAGACAGGTCCACATAAAGAACACCCTCCGGTTCAAGACAATTGGTGGTACATCAGGGCTGCTTCAATATTAAGAAGGCTATATAAATTTGGAAGACCTATTGGAATTCAAAGATTAAGGAAATTTTATGGTGGAAGAAAAAATTACGGAACTGCCCCAGAACATAAAGTAAAAGGTTCAGGAAAAATTGTGAGAACAATATTACAACAATTAGAACAAGTAGGATATGTTAAAAAAGTTCCAGGTGGAAGAATAATAACTCCAGCAGGAAAATCTTTTCTAGACAAAATTGCTTCAAAAATATGGAGGGAAATGAATGAAGCCAAATCTTGATTTAATTTTGTTAAGAAAACTAGAAAAAGATGCTTATGAAAGATTAATGAGAATTAAGATGATTAACCCACAATTATATCAAATGGCTGTTCAAGTAATATTAAACATAAATACTAATGAAAAAATTACCGATGATGAATTGAAGAGTATATTAATAAGACTTAGAGGTGGTTAAATGGCAAAATATAAATCTCTTCAAAAGAAAATACTATTATGTAGTTTATCCCGATCTGGAAGAGGTGCACCACTACAATTTGCAGCAAAGTCTAAAAAATTCACAATAAGATATCATCATAAGATTACTTACTGGAGAAGAACTAAACTAGGTAAAAAAGTTGAAAGGGTGATGAGAAATGACTGAATATAGAAGGTATATAATTCCTTTAAGGAAAGCTTTTGAAACAGCACCACACACAAAAAGAGCTCCAAAAGCAATAAAAGTATTGAGAGAATTTGTAAAAAGACATTCAAAAATGGAAGAAGTTATAATCTCAAACAAAGTTAATGAATTTATTTGGAAACATGGCATTAGGAACATTCCAAGAAAAGTAGAAGTAATAGTTTCTATTGATAAAAATTTAAATAAAGCATTTGTATATTTGCCGGAAGAACTAGAAAAGGTGGCTGAAAATGAAGGTCAAAAAAGTGAAGGATAACTTAGGTTATTATTTCACTTGTAATAACAAATATTGTATCGGGAATTTTTCGAAATATTTTGAAGATATAAAAAATTATTTAGAAGTGGACATCGTTCCTATAACAATAAATCGTTCTCAATATTGTGGATTGTTTAGTAAAATTATAGAAAATTGTCTAATTGTTCCTGATTTGTTTCCAGACGAGGAAAAAACAGTTAAAGATTATGGATTAGAAGTTATTAAAATAAATTCTAAATATAATGTTTTAGGAAATTTTATTTTAGAGTATAGAGATTACTTATTTGTAAGTCCTCTTCTAGAAGATGAACTTACAGTATTAAATAAAGAGATTATAAAATGTAAGGATGAATTAGTTGGAAGTAAATGTATAGCAAATAGCAAAGGGATTTTAGTTTCCCCTCTTTTAGAAGAAGAGGATTATAATACTATGAAAGAAATTTGCAATAATATTGAAATAACTACATTAGGGTTTGGAAATCCTTTTTTAAGCGCATGTGTTTTAATGAATGATAAAGGAGCCTTAATAGAGCAAAGTTCCACAGCTCTAGAATTATCGTACTTTGAAAATGTATTTCTATAAAATTAATTATGGGCAAATCTAACTCTAACATAACATCCCTCATTCTTTTCAATTCTCCCAAATCCGAATCGCTCCATTTGAATAATTTCTCCTTCTTTTAATTCAGTAATATAATATTCAAAATACCCTCTAACAATATCTCCATTTGGCATTAAAACCTCCCCCTCTACATATTCGTGATTTACCCAATGAATTATTGGGTAATCTTTTTTATCAAATCCA
>CAZNYH010000079.1:0-3259 GCA_964577235.1 uncultured archaeon
GGGAATAAAAAACCCCAAAAAAAAAAGGTACAAAAAAATTAATTTTTGAGATGAATTTTTAAAAAATTAATTTAAAATTAAAAAAAAGTGGAATTTTTAATTCCAAAACAAATACATTTATGTTGTGCCCAAGTTTGTTTAAATATTCAGATATATCTGCCAATTGAACATCTCCATGCGCTATTTTCTCATTTAGTATATAAATATCTGAAAATATTGTTTTAACTTCAACCACAATTTCAAATTTTTCTTTTTCAAACATTTCCTCAATTAAAGCATCTACATCAGTTCTAATTTCTTCAATATATCCTATTTCTGTTACTTGATTAAATATTTGCTTTAAAATGTTTTTTACTTCAATTTCAATTGATTTGCCTTTTTTCGATTCGAGTTTTATCATTAAAAATTAAAATATTCTTATTTTTTTAGTTTTTCCTTTTTTTTCTATTAATGTGTATATATCAGCGTCTAAAATTCTCGCAATATTAAGAACTTCAGAAATTTTGTCTTGATCATAAACATATCTTATAATGATTTTTACTTTACCATTTTCCTTAAATTTCTTTACATCAACAAGAGGATCTTTATGTAAATATTCTATTTTTTCAAATAAACTATTCTCAAATTCTTTATTCTCGCCTTCTTTAAATTCGATAATTATCATAGGCATTATACAATTTTGAACAATTTAAATCTCCTTCTTTGCATAAATTTTCAAGTTTTTTGTTTAAATCTTCCCCGGCTTTTTCTATTTTTTCTTTTGTAGAAGTAGTAATATTCGTAACTAACTTGACTATTATTAGGGCAATAATTAAAATTATTGCTATTATTATCAAAGTTTCTAAAGAAATTGCTCCTTTCATGAAATTAATAAGAGTGTTATTTTATTTAAGAAGGATAGTTTATTGTTTTCGCAATTTTTCAATCTCTTTTTCAATGTCTGCCAGCATTTGATATATCATTGTTTGGACATGTGGAGGACAATTTTGATCATTCGCTGCTTCGTCTAATAAAGTTATTGCTTCAGTATATAATTTAATTTTATCACCCTCTTCTGTTAATTTTATATATGCCTCGTTCAATTTACTTCTAATGTTTTTTGGAATACTAAAGTCATCTTTCATCATTTCTAAAGTTTTTAGTAAATTCTCCATGCAATCACCTCACTCTTATTACATCGTCCCATGAAATTTCTTCTGAAGTTTCTTCATATTCTTCATCAGTTATTTCAACTATTAACCTTACTTTAAAGTCGTGTTCTATTTTTTTAGCCAGTTCTAAATCTGGTTTTAATTCTTTATTTAATATTTTTCTTATATAAGACTCTTTTACTCCTAATTTTTTAGCAAATTCTTCAACTGACATATTATTTTTCTCAATTAATTCTTTAATTATTTCATTATAATTAGGAATGATATCTATAGTTTTTTCTTCTTCTATTTTTGTTGTTTTCGTAACTTGTTTAATAGGTGTTTTTATTATTTTTGCTCTTGAAGCACAATCTTCACATAAATTGACTATTCCTCCTTCTATCCAACATTCATAAACTTTTTCAACTTCTTTACCACACCAGTCACAAGTAGGCATTATTATTTATTAAAGAAAATGCTTAAATTCATTAATTGATATAATTATAATGAGAGGACAAATAAGTATGGAAACTCTATTATTAACTTTAGGTTTACTTTTAATAGCATCTGCTGTGGCTTTTCAAATAAAAAATGCAATTTCTGTTCCACAACCAACAACAGAATATTCTGTGGATAAAAACGTCTTAAAGACGATTATTTTAAAAGAACCTGCCGATGGAAATGTAATTACAACTAAAGAAAAGTCAATTTTTGATATTGTTTTTGCTCGTAACGTAAAATTTACTTGGTATAATCCATTTGGAGGAACTTGTGATTTATATATAGACGGCTCAAAAAAATGTACTGGAACTTGCGATGCTAGCGGAAATTGTTACTGTAATGTAACTATTAGTGGTTTACCTCAAGGAAAACATAAATGGTGGGTAATTTGTAAAGGAATACAAAGTGAAGTAAGAACTTTTTACATATATCGAGATCCATATCCTCCAAAAATCATAATTGTACTTCCCGATTGGGATTTTAAATATGTAAAACCAGGAGAAGATACAGATGTAAATTTTAAAATTTTAGTACTCGAAAGAGAACACCAATTCAAATGTGATTTTAACTTGTATAAAGACGGAACTTTGAATTATCATTTTAGTGACACAAAAAATCCAAAACCTTCTTACTATGTGTATCAATTTACAAGAAGGTTAGGTAAAGGCTCTTATGAATTAAGAGTTACCTGTAACGATGGAGCCAATAGACAGACAGTAAACAAATATTTTCATATTTATGAAGATGGAAATCCTCCCAATATAAACATAATCTCTCCACAAAATAGAGATTATAACAACCCAACAATATCCATTAAATTTTCAGTTAGTGATGTAAATCCTAAAATATATTGTGAAATTTCAGTCGATGGTGTTGTAGAAGATACTTTTACTTGTTATAAAGAATATTGTTATTATGATAAGATATTACCTTCCACTGAGAGAATGGATGAAGGTAATCATAAAATAGATGTAAACTGTAAAGATAGTATTGGAAACTGGAGAAGAGTAACAGTGAATTTTCATGTTAATAATTCTCCACCAACAATTGATTTAAGACTTCCAGAAAAAAATGCAATTCTTTATAGTTGGGGAGCTCCAATAGAAATTAACTTTAAATGGTTTGCTAGTGATCTCAACGGAGACAAATTTGATTGTAATTTGTATTATAGAAAAAGCGGAGAAGGATGGAAATTTGTTGAAAGAAAAACTTGTAATACTAAAGTAGGAAATGTAACACAATGTAATTTTGAAGTTGATGTTTCTTTAGATTTAAAAACAGGCGATTACAATTGGAAAGTCGAATGTACAGACGAAAGAGGAGCTTCTTCTTTTAAAGAGAGATCTTTTACAGTTTTGAATTTTGATAAAAACATATTATACGGAAATACATGTGGATTTTTTGGATTAAAACAAACAATTCCTAGAGAAACTTCAGCTTTATGCGCAAAGTACATTGCTGCATCTTTTTATTTTATTCCAAAAGACCAAGGTTTGGGAACTTGGGAAATTATATCTGGAGATACTGCAAATGACGGAAATGATGATCCCCAACCATTAGAAGTAATTATTTATGACGAAAATAAAAATGAAGTTATTCATAAAAGAAATAATGAACCCAGTGATAAT
>CAZNYH010000080.1:0-3770 GCA_964577235.1 uncultured archaeon
GTTAATAAAGTAATGTTTACATCCAAATCTATTGTGAATGTACCTTCTACACTAGAACTATTACCCACTTTATCAAAACATGTCAATTTCCAATTGTAAGTGCCTTCTTCTAATATTATAGAAAATGGGGACGATATATTATTGTATCTCTTATTATTGATATTTAATTGACAATTGGATTCTTCATTAGTCTCCCATTCAAATTTGATTTCTTTTATTGCATATGTTGTGTTTTCAGGTGAATACACTGTTATTTTGGGAGGAGTGGTATCAATAGTCACCTCTCCATTTATAGAAGAAACTATATCTTGTGCTTTACATTCTATCTTATACTTATATGTCCCTTCTGGCAAATTTATGCTCAAAGAACATTCTTTATTCGCAAAACAATCTTTATAATAAATATTGTTGTCGATTTCTAATTTACAATTACTATCAAAAATCCATTTCCAAATAAATGTTGCCTCTTTAGTATATTCTGGAGGTGAAATTAATGTTGTTCCAGGGATTTTAGTATAATTTAGTTCTTCCGAATAATAAGTGGGAGAAATAATTAATGCATATTTATTACTTCCTTTTAATCCAATTTGTATAGGCCCTTTTCTTAGTTTCTCTTCAATTTTTGAGATAAAATCTTCATCATATACTATTATATCTTTGATTTCTCCTGATTTTAATTCTAAATCTACTACTGAAGTAGCAACATCTACACCGCCTTGTTTTGCAATTACTAATGCTTTTCCTTCAATATTAGCAGAGGATTTATTAATTACTGTGATTTTCAATAGTTTTGTATTTCCTGCAGAAAGAATTTCTGCATTTTCTACTTCTATTATAGTAGCGTTTATTGATGAGGATTTTTGGACACTTGATTTTGAAGATTCTGAAACAAAATTTAATGAATAGTAAATTAACAAACTTCCTAAAATCATAACTACAGCTGCCAAAATAACTACTCCTATAAGTCTCATTATATTATTTTCAACACTAAATTATATTTTTCAGCAAAATTTTTAATTAAATCATTTTCAACCCTTGAATATAAATATTTAGGAGTTGGATATGTATTCTTATATGCCATTTCTAACATTTCTTCATCCAAATATTTTATCAAATGTTTTGAAATTATATGTCCAAAAGCAATATTATTTTTTAAGGCTATGTCAGTAAATTTCGGAGCATAATGTCCATCTCCAACCCCAATAGATACTTCACAATCAATTTCCTTATTTATTCCTTCTATTACACATCTAACTACAAACTTTGCTAATTCTTCATTTGTCCAATATTCAATTGAACTTCCAATTTCTACAAACATTGTAGGGGCTGGGAAAGTAGGTCCGTGGTGAGTAACTTCGTAACAAACTTGGATTTCCTTTCTTTTTTGGGAAAGTTCTTTTAAAACTTTAAACATTTCTATTGCAGGAGAAATACAAACCTCTCTTGGTTTACCTCCAAATTGAGCATCTAAAAAGTTACCAGGAGTATGAACAGTTAAACATGGTATCTCTGTTTCAGAGGCATGTTTTGAGAGAAAAATATACAAATCAGAAGGATATTCATATATCAAATAATCTGCGTAAACATGCAAAGTTCTATCCAAAACAATTAAATCAAAATTTTTATATTTATATATTTCTCTTCCTTGGAAGTAACTTCCTGTTGGTTCAAATTGGTAAGTTTCTAAAAGTACATTGCACATTGTAACACTTGCTTCATCTTTTTTTGTAATTACTAAGGTTGGCATTAATATAATATAATGGAAAGAGTCCCTACTGGAATTTACGGATTAGATTCTCTTATAGAAGGTGGTTTTCCCAAAGGAAGGCAAATTTTAGTTTCAGGGACATCGGGTACTGGAAAAACCATATTTGGAATACAATATCTTGTAAAAGGAGCTATTGACTATGGAGAACCAGGAGTTTATATAACATTTGAACAAACCCCTAATACATTAAAAGAAGACATGAGAAGATTTAATTGGGATTTGGAACAACTAGAAAGAAACGGAGATTTAATAATAATAGATGCTTCTGGACCTGTTTTCGGATTTAAATCAGAAGAAGACTTTACAATTACTAAAAGTGAATTTAGTTTGAAAGGAGTGTTGGAAAACATTTTAAAAGCAGTTGAAGAAATAGATGCAAAACGGTTAGTAATTGATTCTATTACTGCTTTAGGAGCAAGATATGATTCAGAGTGGAAAATTAGAAATGTACTGCTATTATTGAATATCTTTTTAACAAAATTAAATGTAACATCAATTTTAATTTGTGAAAGTGAAAAACCTTCAAAATGGGGAGTTGAAGAATTTTTATGTGACGGAGTTATTTGGTTAAGAGTAGAAAACATCGGCAGAACTTTATTAATCAAAAAGATGAGGGGAACTAATCATTCACAAAAGATTCACCCATACAAAATAGAAGGAGGAAAAGGATTTGTTATTTTAGAAGACTCTTTTTAATTAATTCTGCGCATTTTTCAACAGTTTCTTCTAAATCATAATTCTCAATAATGATTATTTTTTCGTTTAAAATTTCTGGTAATTTCAAATAATTTTCACGGACTTTTTCTAGAATATGTTCTTTTTCATATATTGTTAAATTCTTTTTTCTTTTTGAAATTCGTTCCATGGCAGTTTCAACATCTACATCTAAAATTATGGTTAAATCAGGTTTTAAAACATATTTGTTAAGGTTAATTAACCAATCTAAATCTACATAAAGTGATTGATATGCTAATGAAGAATGATAATATCTATCACAAATTGCCAATTTATTACACTTTTTTATTTTTTCAGATAAATAATACCTATCTGCTGCAAACAAAAGCGCAATTTGATAAGAAAAACTTTTATCTATATTTTTTGTTTCTCTTAACAAGTGTCTTATTATACATCCATATAAACTGTCAGTAGGTTCTGAAAATAATTCGCAAGGAAATTTTTTTGAGAGTTCAAAAGATACTGTTGTTTTTCCGCAACCATCAATACCTTCAATAACCACGAACATTATTATTATTAATTACAAACTTATTTATTGAATAAAATTTCTCTTTTAGTTTTTGCTAGCATGTCTTTTTTATGCAATTTTTTCAATATTTGGTAAAACTTGTTAGGGTCATGCACCTCAATTTCTATAAGATATGGCGTTATTTCTTTTACTCGCCCTCCTACTCCTTTTACTTCTCGTATAAGTTCCGTTTTTTCCCTTTCATGGTCCACTATAACATGAGTTTTTGGCATTTATCTCCCTCCGTAGCTTTTTTTTGTCATTAGTTAATATTTGTTGTAATATAAATAATTTTTCCCCTATTCGTTGTAATAACAGTATTTTTTAATTAAATAAAATATTAGATTTTTCAAATTTTATGTTTTGGCAAGGAAATACAGGAATTCTTCTAGAATCACAACTAATTTCTTCAGCTTCAGCTTTTATATCATACATCAGCAATTTATATAACAAATATAGTAATTTGTTGTCATCGTTCATTTCAATTATCCATATGTTCGAACTCCCATCTTCTTTTATTTTTGCTCCAAATTCTTCAACTAAATTTTTAACTATATTCTTCTCCCAGTAACTATCAACTGTAACTTTTATGTATCCCATACTCTCACCCCTTAAACAATTGATTAATTATTATTAGTTTATTGTAATATAAATAATTTTACCAAGGTTCTTTTTTAAGTTTTAAAATATAAGCAACACAATTCATAATCACGTGAATTGAAAAAGTCATCAAAAAAGCCAAAATTAAATCGTTAAGTG
>CAZNYH010000081.1:0-3500 GCA_964577235.1 uncultured archaeon
TTATTATTTTTATATAAAAAAATTGGCGGTAAAAAATTTGAGAAACAATTATTTATAAAATCTTCTAAAGCATATAAAATTTTAGATAAATTACCTTGGAATTCTAAAATTCAAGAAAAACTATTTAAACATGTTGTAAAAGAAATTAAAAAGAAAAAATTTTCAGTAAAATTGCCCTATGATTCATTAAACATTTATATATGTAGTTACTTTGACATATCAGAAAGAGGCTGTATAATACCAGGACATTACTTTTCAATGATTGGATACTCTTACTTTCCAAACGCGAAACATATAATTAATGATATAATATATTGCTACTGCAAGCATTTCCTATGGAAAAAATTTAGAAAAGAAATCAAAAATTTAGACAAAAATTTAAGAGAGTGTATTGTAGAATCAATGTGCAAAACAATATATAAAGAATATTATTCAAAAAGTAAATTTATTTTTGAAATAGATCTAAAAAACCCTGTTAAATCTTATTTGGAAAAATCAGAACATTATTATTATTGTTAGACCTTTAGACTTTTTTACAGAAATATCTTTTATTTCCAATAATCAAAATTACTTCACCATCTTTTTCTTCCATAAAAACTTCTTCTTTAGGATAGAAAATGTTATCTATTACGACTCCTTTCTCATATATAAATACGTTTTTGTAATATACTACAAAATATTCTCTGAAATAATATAAAATTATCAAAATCAACAAGGAAAATATTAAAATAAACACTGCAAGTAAAGAAATTGTTTGATTAATTAGCAAAAAGATTACAGAAATTAAAAAAAGCAGACAAAAAGTAACAAAAACAACATATAATAAAGCATAAGACTTTACCTTTAAACACATAATTAATTTTCCTTTGTTAATATATGATAAGTTTCTCTTTAAGCCATATGATAATTTAAACAACCCCTATATTAACTTAAAAAACAGAAAAGCCCCAAATATAAAAATAAAAACAATGAAGTCCATAAATTAATTACTGTTTTATATTTTATGCCAATGAATGCCCCACCAGAATATTATGCCGCATTAGATAAAGTTGATGAAGCAACAACTCCTGAAGAAAAACTAAGATGGCTATTAGAAGCCTACAGACTACTTCCAAAACACAAAGGTACTGAAAATGAAAGGAAATTATTAACTCAAAGAATAGCAAAATTAAAAAAGGAAATTCAAACTAGAAAAAAAGTAAGTAAAAAACCAGTTACTGTTGAAAAAGAAGGAGAATTTCAGATAGTCTTATTTGGATTTCCGAATGTTGGTAAAAGTACTTTTATAAAAAATTTTACTGGGAAAGATATTAAAGTGGCTCCATACCCATTTACAACTATAAAACCAGAAGTAGCTACAATAAATTATAAAGGAGCCAAAATCCAGTTAGTAGAATTGCCAGGATATAAACAGAATTATGAGGGTGAATATATAAACATTTTAAGGGGTGCAGATGTAATAGGGTTATGTATTGACTTTACTTTAGATTGGAAACTTCAATTCGAAACTTTAAAATCTTTTTTAAATGAATATAAAATCTTTTTTGGAGAACGAGATAAAAAATTATCTATAGAAAAAAGACCAACAGGTGGAATTGAAATTAGAGGCGAAAATCTATTAGAAATTTCTAAAGAAGAATTAATAGAAATTTTGAATGCTTATGGAATTAAAAATGCACTAATAACTATTTATAAAAAATGTGGATTAGAAGATATTTTAGAAATTTTAGAAAGAGCTGAAAGAAAGAATACGATAATAATTTGTACCAAAGGAGAACCTTACGAAAAATTACCATTACCTATATTTATTCCAAAAAACTATGATGAGAAAGAAGTTAAAGAATTGATAAAAATTTGTGGATATATAGAAGTTTATTTAAAACCACCTAAAAAAGAAGTTAGTGAAGAACCCACTATAATTAAAAAAGGTACTACGATTGAAGAGTTATCTGAAAAAGTTATTCACAAAAAACCAAAACAAGCAAGACTTTACAATAAAAATAGAATCTGTGTTTCAAATGATTATATCTTAGAAGATGGAGATATTGTTGAATTTATAGTTTAATTTTTTGTTATATTTATGCTAGGTTTTTTATCTAGTTCAAAAGCCTCAAAATATAAATTGACTATATTTTTATTAGCATTTGCTTATTGTTTTGTAGGGGTTTTATGTGGATATTTAATATTCAAAGAATATGCATCTATTATTTCAATTTGTTTTGTTGCATTACCTGCTTCTCACTTGTTTGTGGAAATGCACAAAAAAGTAAGAGAAAACATAATGGATTATTTAATTGAGTATTTGTTATTCTTTTTTGGAGTTTTTTTAGGATTTTTGATTATATATATTGTAGTTCCAGAAGATATTTTAAATTATATTGCAAAAGAACAATCAAAAGTTATAGTTGGAATTACTATGTCAGGTAAATTTTATAACTTAAGCACTTTTATAGAAATTATTAAAAACAACTTATATATCTTTACATTGTGTTTAGTTTTTTCTATTTTGTATGGAACTTGCGGGACAATTTGGTTATCCTGGCACGCTTCCTTATTTGCTTATTATGTAGTCTATTACTTAAAAGAAAATTTATTATTAGGAATTATAAAGTTTTTTTCCATAATTCCTCATGCACTTTTAGAATTTTCAGCATATAGTTGTGCAGGTGCTTCAGCACTGACAATATTGTTATACTTACTCAAATACAATAAAGATTATAAGCAATCTATTGAGTTTTTGATTTTAGGGATTTTGTTGTTAATATGTGGTGCTTTAATAGAAGTTTTAAGTGCATAAAAAATTTTAACCCAATAATCCAGGAAGTTGTAAACCAAACGCTTTTGAATGTAAAATCTTATAAAAAGCGTTAACAAAAATGCTTTTATCTAATTCTATCATATCATTACTACACTTTGAATTGACTAATTTTTCAATGTCAGGATCAACCTTAAAATCTTTACCTAAAACAGGATTACTTTTAATTTTATTAAGTTCTGATTTGGCTTTTTCAAGAGAATTACATAAATCTGTTGTAGAAAACCTATATTTATCTCCTAAACTTTCAATTTTAGTTTCACCTTTTGAACTCTTCACCAAGAGAATTATATTTTTACTATATGTTTCGTAAGATGGTGCTCCAAATATATTTAAATCAGCATTCTCCAACAAAAGAATATCTGAAGAATTACAAACTATTGTTTTTCCTTGTGTATTTAAGTAAAATACATCTCCTAGCACAGTATTTTTTAACAATTTTGGATTTTGGTTAGACTTAATGTTAAATATAGACTTAACTTTAGAA
The DNA here is from genome assembly GCA_964577235.1 of uncultured archaeon. GTDB lineage: Archaea > Iainarchaeota > Iainarchaeia > JAADDC01 > CAZMYQ01 > CAZMYQ01. The sequence continues at coordinate 3,303 of CAZNYH010000081.1, forward strand.
ATACAGTTGTTTGTAGGATTTTTCAATTTTATATATGTAACTTTACTGTCTCCTTTTTCAATATCCAACTCGTATTTTATATCTTTTAATTTTTCACATGCCATTTGTCCTATTATAGAACCATACTTAATTTTTGCATATACGTATAATCCTTCATGCGTAGCATACAGTTTACTATCATATCTTAAAGAATTCACA
>CAZNYH010000082.1:0-6712 GCA_964577235.1 uncultured archaeon
TTTTATTGAACTTTTTTTGATGAGTTTTATTTCTACTGTTGTAAATTTTTTAATTGATTTAGATCATAAGATAAGTAAAGGGCCGTGGTATTTTAAAAGGACTTGAATTAAACATCTATAATTTTAATAGCTATGCAAATAAGTTTAATTCTTTATCTATTTAACTTTAAAATTTCTATTTGGTTTTTATTAACTTGGATTTCTCATATATTTTTAGATTATATATGTATTTTTCCAGCGAATGTATTAGCACCTTTTGGAAAATTAATAAAACCTGAGGGTTTTGGCATTTTTTACCCAGATAAATTCATTAAAAGTGAGAATGAAATTTTGTGGGAAAAAAGGGTAAAAAAGTTAAAAATAAAAGCGATTTCTGAAAATTATTTCACAATTATTTTAATTTTGTTTATTATTTTAATTTTACTTTTTTACTAAAGGTACAAAAGAGACATCTAATAACTCTTTAATTTCAACTTCTTTATTCTTTTTAATTTTTATTAATTTTTGAGATAAATTTCCTACAGGCATAATACAGATTCCACTTTCTTTTAATTGTTCTATTATTTCTTTTGGAATTTCTGGTGGAGAAGCACTTACAATAATTCTATCATAAGGAGCTTCCTCTGGATAACCAAAATAACCAGAACCTAAAATTAATTTTACATTCTTTGTAAAAGGATATTTCTTTAAATTATTTTTTGCAAATTCATATAATTCTGAAATAATTTCAATTGCAATTACTTCTTTTGCTAAGTAAGATAGTATTGCTGTTAAAAATCCACATCCTGCTCCAATTTCTAAAACTTTATGATACTTTTTAAGTTCTAATTGTTCCAACATATATGCAATCAAAGAAGGTTGAGAGGTAGTTTGCCCATAGCCTATTGGAATAGGTTCATCTATATGTGCATATTTTTTAACTTCTTCAGGTAAAAAATCTTCCCGTTTAATTTTCTCAAAAGCTTCAATAATTTTTTTATCCTTAATAGTGCTTTTTATAATATCTATGTAATGCATTATTTTTTAATTAATTCTCCTAATAATTCATCTAAATGAACTGTAGCAACTCCAACATATTTGTCTGCTCCTCCGTAATAAACAAATAATTCATCATTTAATATTACATGTCCATTTGAAAAGACTACATTGTTAACCATCCCTGCTTTTTCATACCACTCTTTTGGTTCTAAAATAGGCTCATCCAATCTTGATATTACATTTACAGGATCTTCTTTATCTAACAACATTACTCCTAACCTATAATGTCCATCGTATTTTGATCTACCATGATATATCATCAAAAAACCTTCATTTAATTGAATAGGCGGTCCGGCAATTCCTATTCGATCACTATCCCATTTATTGGGCCTCACTTTGATGTATTCATATCCCACTACCCAAGGTCTTGATTTAAATTCCAAATCTTCAAACCAATCAATCCATATATTTGGAACCAATCGATGAAATATGACATATTTTCCTCTAATTTTTAATATTGCGGCATCTTTATCATCTATTCCGGGTGGAGAAATTAACTTTGGTAATTTCCATTTTTCCCATTTTTCTTTTAAAAAATTATTTATTGAAATATATGTAAATCCGATTCTAACATATGGCATTCTTTCTCCGACAGATGTATATACCATATATATTTTTCCATCTATTAGAGAAACTCTTGGGTCTTCACATCCTGTATTTTTAGGATTAGATTTATTAAATTTCATTTCAAAAGGCAGTTTTGGATAATATACTGGATAATCTAACCTCTCTTCAACGTCATAACCATTTGAAGATATTGCTAATCCTATTACTGATTCGTTATGAGGAGACATTGCTCTGTATAAAATATAAATTTTGTCTTTAATTTTTACAACGCCTGGGTTAAAAGTTGCTAAACTCTCCCAAAAATTTTTAGGATTTGGTTGAATTATAGGATTATTTTGGTATCTTTTTAATTTTACCATAAATAACTTTATGAATTTAATTGATATATTATTTCTTGATAATTGGCGAGAAGAATTAAGAAAATATTTAAAAGAAAGATATGAACCTACAAAAATAGATATAGAACAACTAATAAATGACATTTATAAAGAAATTCAAGATAAAGATATTTTATATAAAGGGTTAGGAGCTTTGTTTTGTGCTTATTTATACAAAATAAAAATTAGAAAAATTGCCGAAGAAATTGGATTAAAGAGAAAATATGAACAAAAGATATTAATTACTGAAAAAGAAGTAATTAAAACTGCTGAAATAATAAGAACTTCAAAAGAAAAAGAATATAATTTTTTAGAAGTGTTGGAAATTTTAGAAGAAGAACCTGTTATTGATCAAGAAGAAATACTTGTTGAGGAAGAAAACTTTGAAGAATTTTTAGAAAAAATTGAGAAAATAGTTGAAGAGTGTGAATTTTTTGAATTTTGTAGTAAACATAATTTAGATATATTCAAAACTTTCATTGCAATTTTATTTTTAGCACATTATGGAAAAATATATTTAGAATGTGAAAACGGAAAAATTAAAATAAAGAGATAAATCAATAAATTTTTATGGTAAAAAGAAAAAGAATTTATAATCCCGTTACTAAGAAGTATTACGAATTACGACAAAGAACAACTAAAAAAGGTAGGGCCGGTCAAATAAAAGGTTTATGGAAATCTAAAAAGAAAAAAGAATGGTGGTGGTAAAAATTGGAGTGTTGGGCTTTAGATAGCAATGTCATAGCATATTGGATTATAGGTAAGAAAATTCTACCTTATTTAGTGAATGAATATTTAAAAATGCCTGATTATTTGATAAAAACATACGAAAGGAGATATATAAATTCTATCAAACTGGTTGATTGGTATTTATCTGGAAAAATTAAAGAAATAAAATTTTGCACATACGAGCTAAATATGTGGGAAATAATTAATTCTGTAAAAGATGAGATTAAAACATTATTTTTATTTGTAAAAGGACATCCGTTATCTAGGTGGAAATTCATGACAAGAAGTATTAAAGTGCCTGAAGATGTAATAGAATCTGTTTATAACTTAACAATGCGAAGTTTTGACGACCTTTTTTATGGTGAAAATAAAATAGAACTTTTTGAGTTACCAGAAGTAAATATAGAGCTATTTTCATATTTGCTTTTGCATATACCTGAACTACAAACACACGATGGTTTAATATTAACAGCTTGTTTAATTGATGAAATCAAATTCTTAATAACTAACGATTCTAATTTTAGAGATATTAACGATTGCTTAAAGATGTTATTAAAAAATCGCTATTTAGAATTTGAAATAATAAGCCCGGAAAAAGCGATTGAAATTCTAAATAAGACAAAACTGAAATAATTAATTATTGTCTTATTAAAGAGATAAATTTTAGTTTACCATATTAATATAATAAGCGGGGGTGCCCGAGCGGCCAAAGGGGGCGGACTCAAGATCCGTTGGCTTAGGCCTACGTGGGTTCGAATCCCACCCCCCGCATTAATTGTTTGGGTGATAAAAATGAAGATTACTCCCGTTGACAAACCACTTCTTGAAGAATGTCTAGAATATCTTAAAAAGATAGAAAATGAATGTAAAGATTCAAATCTAAAACAAGAAATTTCAGAAATAATACAAAAGCTTGAAAAAACAATTGAGAATGGAGAGACAGTAAAGGATTTGGCATCGCTGATGTATGATATTACATTATTAGAAACAGAAATTGACAAAAATCAAGAAAAATCTATGGAAATAATAAAGAGGATAGCGGAAAATATCGGAGATAGTCACAAATGTAAGATTTATAATAGTTCTATTTAACACACCTTCCGATAATTTCAAACCCTTCCTCAGAAATTCTTGCTTTTACTCCATATGGAATCGTAATTATAGGGTCAGTATGGCCAAAATTCACATTTGCCAATATAGGAAAATCGTATTCTTTTAATCTTTCTAATATTAATTTATAAAATTCCAATTTCATTTTTTCTGTATATCTATATGGAATTCCGATAATCAATCCCTTTATTTTATCAAAAACACCCATAATTTTTAATTGAGATATATTTGCATCTACCTCTTCCAATGGATAAGGTTCCCCAGGTTCTTTTCCTTCCGGAGTTTCTATAAATAATATTGAATTATTAAATTTAGGAAAATATTTTGTCCCAGCTAATCTTAACATACTCGGTAAACATCCTCCTAATAAAATACCTTCAGCTTCTCCTTTTCTTAACCATAAAAATTTGTTTTTCTTCCACTCAGTTCTTGGAATATTTTTATAAACATTCCAATCTAAAAATTGGTCAGTATATCTTGTTGGTTCTATTTTACCAATATAACCTTTCATAACTGCTTTATAAAAGTATTTAATTGTATAATCATGTGGTCTGGGATATTCACCGAATTGAGTTAAAACCATAGGCCCATAAAAAGTTGCTACTTTTGATTTCTTATAAAATGCCAAATGCAATACAGTTATATCAGAAAATCCTACAAAAATTTTTGGATTCTTTCTAAAAGCTTTATAATCAATCAAATCAACTAGTTGAATCGAATGTTCCCCTCCAATTAATGAAATTATTGCTTTAACTTCTTTATCATAAATCATTTTGTTTAAATCTTCTGCTCTTTTTTCAGGTTCACCTGCAATATATCCTTCTTCCCAGAAATAGTTTCCTAATTTAACTTTAAATCCTTGATTTTTAAACCATTTTATTGCTCTTTCAACTCTATATTTAAATACTTTTGCTAATCCAGCAGAAGGAGCAACAAAACCTATAGTATCTCCTTTTTTCAACCGTTTTGGAAGTATCATTAGAATAATTATTTTATTGGTGAAATGGCCCCACAAGCTTCACATTTTAGCACTTTATATCCTCTTAAACTTGAAATTTTAGTATCTGGTTTCCCACAAATCGGGCAAATTACATAACTTTTTATATATCTCATAAGTACTCGATTTAAATATAATTCTGAAAACTTTCCTTTAATTTTTAGCCTATCTTTTTCTTGGGTGTAAGGAGCACCCAATTCTTGAGAGATGTATTTTGCTAAATCTTTTTCATCTCTTCTTAAAGTTTTACATACTTGAGAAAAATTAGTAATAATTGTTTGCCTTCCAGCAATTTCGCAAGTAAATTTAGGAGGTTCCCATCTTTCTTTTTTCTTGGTTTTTTCTGGTAATAATTCGTAAGCTCTCTCCAAAAGTTCTTCATATGATTTCATTAAAAATTATTCTTCAGGGCAAATAAATGAAATAACGTCACCTCTTATGAACATTGTTTTTCCAACAATTTCTTCTTCATAATTTGCTTCTTCTAAAACTACATTTACATGAATGTCAAAACATTTGAATACTCCTTTTATTATTTCTCCATTTTTTGTAACTATTGTTACTCTCTTTCCTTTAAGTTGGTTTAAAAAGTCAAAAGGTTTGTCCATTAATATTACTAAACTTTATACTAATATATACCTTCAGAGAAAGATTTTTAATGATAATAATAGGACATAAAAAACCAAATCCAAAGGCAGCAGGATATTTGGGGAAGGTAGTTATTTCACCTACTGAACCACCTGTTTTAGGAAAGGATTTTTATATTGATTTATCAACTTCTCATGTAATTTTATTAGCTGGAAAAAGAGGATATGGGAAATCATATACTCTCGGAGTTATTGTGGAAGAATTTTGTAAGTTACCATATGATATTAGAAGAAGATTAGCAGTAATCGTGATAGACACCGTAGGTATTTTTTGGACATTAAAATATCCAAATAAAGAACAAGAGGAATTATTAAAAAAATGGAATTTGAATCCAAGATCTTTTGAGGATGTAAAAATATTAGTTCCTAAGGGAAAATTTTTAGACTATTATAGAAATAATTTAGTTTGTGATGGATATTTTGGAATAAAACCCTCAGAATTAGAAATTTTTGATTGGTTATCTTTATTCGGTTTATCAATGGAAGATAAAGTGGCTGGGATTTTAATTGAAGCTTTGGAAAATTTAAAGGGAAAAGATTTTGACCTAAAAGATTTACTAAATGAAATTGAGAACTTAGATTATGAAAAGAATTTAAAAGTATTAGCAAAATCTTTAATAAAATTTGCAGATAGTTTGGGGATATTCTATAAGGAATCACCTCCTATAAAAGATTTAGTGAAACCAGGAGAAATAATTATTTTAGATGTTTCTACATATCAAACAGTATCTGGGTCCCAAAGTATTAGGGAAGTGATTGTAGGTATCTTGGGAAAAAAATTATTTGAATATAGAATGTTTTATAGAAAAATTGAAGAGCAAAAGAGGATAAAAGGAGAAAAAGTTGAAAGCGATATGCCATTAATTTGGATGATTATTGATGAGGCTCATTTATTTGTTCCAAATGATAGAAAATCCATTTCAAGAGATGTTATAATTGATTGGATAAGAGTAGGAAGACAACCAGGACTATCTTTGATTTTGGCAACTCAACGATTAGATAAAATAGACGAAAATGTGATTTCTCAATGTGATATTTTTATAGCACATAGATTAACAAGTTTATTAGACTTAGAAGCGTTGGAAAATTTAAAACCATCTTATGTTCAATATAATTTAAAAGATTATATTTCGAAATTACCTACTACAAAAGGATTAGCAGTAGTTTTGGATGATGTAACTGAAAAACTCTGGTTAATTCAAGTAAGGCCTAGAGAAAGTTGGCATGGGGGAGGTAGTCCTAGAGTT
>CAZNYH010000083.1:0-6635 GCA_964577235.1 uncultured archaeon
ACTAAACTCTTAAATGAAGATAATTACAATATTGTACAAATAGGATATCAAAATTACGGCCATGGAGAGGGTTATTTTGATTACATATACATTGCAAAATATACATCACCAGAGCCGATAATACAAATAAAACAATCATAAAACTTTCTCTCTTAAATATTATGCGAGAGATTATAGAAGAATATGCTGACACAAACAAAGGAGAATTGGTTTTGGACTTAAATGAATTGATGATAGAAGAGGGAGAAGAAATAGTGAGAGAGATTTGCAATAATCCAGTAGAATTTATTGAAGAAGCTAAACTATTTTTTGAAGAATATGGATTTCAACTTCCAAAAATAGAAATAAAAAATAGTTATTACCCTAAATTTTATGTTAAAAACATCGAGCCAGAATATCTTTACAAATTAATTACAATAGAAGGATTAGTTAGAGGGATAGGAAGTATAGGGACTAGAATAAAAAAAGCAGTTTACGAATGTGATGTTTGCAATAGAAGAGAAGAAGTAAAAGTTTCAGATAAAATAGAAATAAATAGAAAATGTGTTTGTCCTGCTGGAAAAATGAATTTGAGAGAAGATTTAAGCGTTTGGACAAAATATCAAAAGGGAGAATTACAAGATCAACAAGATTTAAATTCAAAATTAGAATTTATTTTAGAAGGACATTTAGTAAACACCATAAAACCTGGAGATTCTGTAATATTGACAGGAATTTTAAAAGTAAAACCGCTTAAAAAAACTTCTGTATCATCATTATATTTGGAAGTTACAGGAATTGAAAAAGTTAAAAAGAAAATAGAGGAAGTTTCTTTAACTCCTTCAGATATTAAAGAAATAGAAAAAATAGCAAAAGAAAACCCTTTGGAAAAATTTAAAAATGCGATCGCTCCCGGGATTTATGGATTAGATCACATAAAGGAATCTTTAGTACTACAATTATTTGGAGGAGTAGAAAAAATAAAAGGGCCTAACAGAATTAGAGGTAACATACACATATTATTAGTTGGAGATCCAGGAACTTCAAAATCCCAACTATTAATTGCATCAAAAGAGATTGCTCCTTTAGGAATTTATGTTTGTGGTAAGACATCTACGGGAGTTGGTTTAACAGCAACTGTTGAAAGGTCTTCAGAAGGAGAATGGATGGTAAGAGCAGGAGCAGTAGTTTTAGCTTCAGGCGGATTATGTTGTATTGATGAATTCGAAAAAATGGATAAAAAAGAAAAACAAGCATTGTTAGAAGCTATGGAACAACAAACTGTTTCAATTGCAAAAGCAAGTATTGTAGCAACACTTCCAGCTCAAACCTCAATTTTAGCAGCAGCAAATCCAAAATTTGGAAGATTTGATCCTGGAGAAAAAATTATTAGCCAAATCGATATTGATGCTCCTCTATTATCAAGATTTGATTTAATTTTTGTTTTAAGAGATAAACCGGGAGAATTAGATGAATTAATTGCAGAAAGAATCCTGACAGAACACATTGAGCCAGAAATAGATTATGAACTGTTTAGGAAATATATTGCATATGCAAGAAAAATAAACCCAATTCTTTCTGAAGAAGCAAAAAAAAGATTAAAAGAATATTACATAAGTTTAAGAAGAAAAAGTAAAGATGTAATTCACATCACTGCAAGAGAATTAGAGAGTTTAATTAGATTAGCAGAAGCACATGCAAGAGTTCATTTAAGGGACAAAGTTATTGTAGAAGATGTTGAAAAAGCAATAGAACTCAAAGAAAAATCTATAAAAGAGATTTGCGGGGAACAAATGGATGTAGATATTTTACATACAGGTGTTTCCTCAAAGGAAAGAAGTGAATATAGAAGGATAGATGAAATTATTCATGAATTAGGTCAATTTTCTGTAGAAGAAGTTGCGGAAAAAGCGGGAGTAGATATCTTAAAAGTTCAACAGTATATTGATAAATTAAGAAAAGAAGGAGTAATATATGAAGTTGAAAAGGGAGTTTATCGATTAATTACATAAATTAAGGGAAAAATTATATATTTAACTATAAATTTCAAATTTAATGGCAGATGAAAATTATCTCAACTTTATAGAGCATATATATTATGAAGAGTTATTAAAAGGTTTGAAAATCAAAGAAGATGAAGTTGGAGAAATCTTAGAAGAAGAAAGCAAAAAGATTAAAAGAATATTGGAAGATAAAATTTCAGAAATAGAAGAAAGAGTAAAAGAACTAAAAGATTTTTTGGATTTTTGTGACAAATTTATAGAAATATCTCAAGAATACAAAAAAGATAGAAATATCAAATTGATTGTGGAAGAGGCAATAGAAATAGTAAAAGAAGATAAATTAAATTGCCAAAGGGAAGTAGATATGTTAGAACATCATTTACGAATATATGAAGAAGTGTTGGAAGTTATCCAAAAATATAAAAGTAGAGCCGCATTTGATTTAATAGTTTTATTAAGTAAATTATTTGCAAAAATTCCAAATAATATAGAAATCAAGGAAAAATTATTAAAGTTCAAACTATCACAATTACCTCAAGGAGAATTTGAAGATTATCTATTAGCAATAAAACTTACTTGGTACTATATGAAAATTATAGATGTATGCTTTGAAATTATAGAGATGTTAAGTGTTAATCCAAATTTAATTAAAAAAACAAAATTAGACGAAAGATATGAGAATTTAGAAATTTCAAAAGATTTTGTTAAGTTGTTACAAACTTTAACAGATATATCTGGAATAAATGTGAATATAAATTTTTACAGGCTTCTAAGTCTTTTAAATTATGAGAAATTATACGAATATGAATTAGAAATTAAAAAAGAAAACAAAATAACTGTTTGGCTAATCTTATTATGGATTACATCTGTTGAAATATTCAGAGAATTAAAAAAGATATCCGATAAAAATGTGGTATTTGTAGGAGTAACAAAACAAACTCAACCTCAAAAAATAGAGAAGCCAAAGCCCACATATAGAAAATATTTAACATTAAGAGAAATAGTTGAAGTCATCCTCAATATTCTTAAAATTCCTGAAAATCGTAAGAAATACTTAATCAAAGATATATGTGAAAAAATAGGAAAAGAAACAATGAAAATACCTCCTGAAAGATATCAAGAAGTGATATTAAGAGTTATTGAAATAGTTGCTATTGGGAAAGGAAGTATGAGAGAAAATCTGAACGAGGCATTTAAAAAATCTATGGAGAAATTACATAATTTCTGAAATCCTAATCAATTCATTTAATTTTGCAACTCTTATTCCTGCTGCTCCGCATTTTATATAATCACTTCCCAACCCTACAGCCAAATGAGAAATAAAATTATCTTCTGTTTCCCCAGATCTATGAGAAACAATTGTAATGTAATTAAAAGATTTTGCTAATTTGAAAGTTTCAACTAGTCTTGAAACTGTTCCTGCTTGATTTAGTTTTAAGATAATTCCAGAAGCACAATCTTTATATTTTTTTAAAATCTCAGGGTTTGTAGAAAATAAATCATCTCCGACTACATATTTTATTCTCGAATTTAGTTTCTTAAACAATTCAATATCTTCCTCCGAAAAAGGATCTTCTAAGTAAAAAGCATACTTTGAAAGTTTTATTACCCTTTCGAAATATTCTTCCTTTGATAATTTTTTTCCCTCGAAATTATAAAATCCATCATAATAATCATTTGCTGCAAAATCAAATCCAATTTCTAAACCCATATCTTTTAAGATGTTTATAATATTTTCAATATCAACTTTTGCTACAAACGCACTTTCTAAATCCACTTGGCCCTTGAAATTCTTATCCATATTTTTTAATATTTCCCTTAACTCGTTATACTTTTCTGCCAACTCAAAAATAACTTCTTTCATTTTGCCTTTTTTTGTAACTAAAACTTCTTGGATATCTATTATACCTCCATGTGCTTTTCCTCCGATAAAATTCTCTAAAGGTAAAACTTCTTTAGTTTTTGTATCATAAAACTCTGAGATAAATTGAAATAAAGGCTCTTTTTGTAATTCTGCATGAAATTTATGAAGACAAACCGAAATTGCAACAGTATAAGCAGCTCCTACTTTATAAATATATTCATTTAGAATATTTTCACATTTCTCTAAGTCGTAAACATTTTTTTTAATTTTGTTTACTAATTCAGGCAAATATTTTTCTTCTTTAAACATTGGCGGTTCTTTAGATGATGTAGAAGTTCCATAAGGACAAGATCCTTTTACACTTCCTATTTCAACCTCAATAGTGGGTTTTGCTTTGCTGCATAACACTTTTCTAATCTTCATAAAAAAGTTAATATATTTAGTGAAATAAGTAAACTTAAATTTTAATTTATGAAAAAATATGCTGATGAATTTATTGGAAAATATTGCGAAGTAATTTCAAGTACTTGTGATAAATATATCGGAATAAAAGGAATGATAGTGTGGGAAACTAAATACACATTCAAAATCTTAAAAGGAGATAAAATAATCACTGTATTAAAGAAACCTTGTATTTTTAAAATAGATGGTAAGATAATTGAAGGTAATAAAATATTATATAAACCAGAATGGCGGTTAAAAAAATTCTTATAAATTACAAAGTTCTTCCTTCAATTTATTAATTTTGCTCATAATATATTCGCTAACTTCTTTTGAATGGCTTAAAATGAATTCATTTATTATAGCAAGTAATTCTAAAGTCTCTCTATCACAATTTTTTATATTAGCTTCTCTTATTCTATCTCTTAAATCACGTCTTAAACATAAATATTTATCATCATTTTCCAAATTTGAAATTTCTATTGTTGGAATTTCACCTAACAATTCCAAAATAAAACGATATAAAGTAATTTCAATGCATCTTTTGGCTACCTTTTTATCAGGATATTCTAAATATTGCTTTAATTCTTCTGTATATTCACTAACAATTCCAATGTCTTTATATTGTTCAAGTATTTCTAAAAATTCTAAAGTATCTTTTAATACTCTTTCTTCTTTTGACATCATTATTTGGTTTATGTAAAAATAATATTAATGAAAATTACTAAAATTGCAATAAACAACTTCAAGAATTTAAAGAATTTTGTTATATATCCAAACAAATTTAATGTAATAGTTGGACCTAATAACTCAGGAAAGTCAAACTTTATAGAGTTTTTCAAATTGATAAAGAAAATATTGAGAGGAGACTTGTATCCTTTTCTAGAGTGGGATGGATATCACAATATTGCATGGAAAAAGAAGAAAATTCCAATTGAATTCGAGTTGGAACTTACAGAACAAGGTAAATTATCAGATATATTAAGTAATTATGACGAGATTACAAATGAAAATCTTTCTAAATTTGTTAAAACAAATCTTGAAAACGAAATAACAATAATACGAAGATATAAAATAGAATTTACAGAAAGTGCTGAGAAAGTAAAAATTCTTTATGAGAAATTTGAAACAGAAGTACCTGAATTAAATTATTTTCTCTCTGTAGAAAAATCAGGAGAAGAACTAAAAGAAAAAGAGGGAAATAATTGTATAAAGGCCTCAATAGAAGAAGATTATGTAATTTCAAGAGAAATTGTGCGATTTTGGGAAGAGCATATTAAAACAAATTTAGATTTAAGTGAGTTATATTATTGGATTGTATTTGATCATTTTGATGAAAATTTTGAAAAAAAAGCGAGCATAAACGACTTCTATCTTTTAGAATATTTGGAAAATTCAATGCTATTATACCCAATAATATTTCTCTACAATTCTTGTTGTTTGTTTAATTTAGATATAAAACATAAACCAAAAATATTTCCAGTAGAAGAAGAAATAAAAGAGCGAGGAGAAAACATTCTAGATGTTTTAGCACAAATGCAATTTAAAACAGGAAGAATGCCAGAAAATATAGAGTTTATGACTAACAAATACTTTAATGGAAAAATTTATTTCAAAGGAGAAGCTCCTGGTAAATTAAATTTGTATTTATGGGATAATGAATTAAAAATAGAAATTTCTAAAGAAAATTTTCCAGATGGGTTAATTAAGGCATTAACTATTTTAACAGTATTAGAACTAAAACCGTCAATTTTATTTATAGATGAAATTGAAAATTCACTACATCCTGAGCTATTAGAGAGTATGATCAAAGAGTTAAAAAACTTTGAAGGCTATGTATTTATTACTACACACAATCCTTATGTTTTAGATTTAGTAAATCCTGAAGAAATAATAATATTTAAACGAGAGGAAGAGAAAGTAAAAACCAAAAAAGTGACTGATTATAAAAATAAGGATGAACTTTTAAAAGAATTAGAAGAACTTGGTATATCATTAGGAGAAAAAAATATTTCACAGGATGATGTAATATGAAAGTAGCAATTTTTATAAACATCTCTAAATTATTTTTTTATAGATTAAATTTTAATGAAAATACTTTCAAAAGTATATCTATTTGAATACAAAAATCGAGTTGGGATGTTTTTAGAAGGTAAAGACAAAACAGTAATTTTTATTCATGGGTTGGGTGGTAATTTTTATGAAAATAAATTCATTCATGAATTTTTAAACATTTTTCCAAACATAAAATTAGATTTATTTCCATAAATTCAAAATTTCATGATATAAGCTTTGATGATATAGAAGAAATAGAAGATTTAGAAGATTTAATTGAAGAATTTGATAAT